>CAMJWQ010000125.1 GCA_946409475.1 uncultured Lachnospiraceae bacterium | reverse complement strand
CTGCCTATTATTGTCCCCCATTTCACCGACCGCTTTCCGAAAGAGAACTTTATTATTTATGATGAACTGCATAACCAGGCTGCGGTACACATAAAAGACAGGGAATGGTTTTTAGTAAATGGCAAGGATATGAATATAGAGGAACTATCGGAATTTTCTCAAAAAGAAGAAAAATATCAAAAGCTATGGGCTGCATTTTTTAATACCATTGCGATAAAAGAAAGAGAAAACAGTAAGCTGCAAAACCAGAACATGCCCAAGCGTTTTCAAAAATACTGTTCGGAATTTTCGAATCCTACATGAGATTAAAAAAATGGGATATAGTAATGGTATGAACACGTAATCGGAAAGATACACATGACTTAGATTAAGGAGGACAATATGCCAAAAGACAGCCAGCCGGATAATAAGGAAGCCAGAATGGAAAAGTGTAACGGTCAGACGCCCATAACAAAAGAAAATCAAAATAAAAACAGAAATGCAAAGCACAAATCCATCAAACACAATGATGTATAGATAATGAGAATATGAACCTGACCCTTAAGCACAAGGCAATGATGAACTTATATATCTGTTGTCTTGTGCTTTTTACTTCTGCAAAAGTAACTTACCGGAAGAAAATCTGGTACAGTTAGAGAAAGTATTTGATGTTATTCGATAAGTTAACGAGGAAGCGGAGCTTACGAGAGGTATCAAAAGGGTATTTTATTTCTGATAGTGTATCCTATATGCTATAATGTATTAGGCATTCAGAAATATATGGCAATCATAGGGAGTATGATATGGTGAAAGAACGGTTGAACATTAAAATATCAGTTAGAAATTTAGTAGAATTCATTCTTCGTGAGGGTGACATAGATAACCGAAGAAGCAGGAAAATACCGGATGCTATGCAGGAGGGAAGCAGAATTCATCGTAAAATTCAAAAAAGCATGCCTGTCTTTTACAAGGCGGAAGTCCCTTTAAATGTTACCATACATACGGATGAATATGATTTATTGGTCGAAGGCAGGGCAGACGGTATTTTCGAGGAAGACACCGTTACCATTGATGAAATCAAGGGAATTTATAGGGAGCTGGCTTATTTAGAAGAGCCTTATGCCGTACATGTGGCCCAGGCAAAGTGCTATGCTTATATGTATGCTTTAACAAATAATATATCCGCAATTAAGATAAGAATGACTTATTGCAGCCTGCTGACGGAAGAAATCAAGTATTTTCATTTTTCTTATGTCTTTTCTGAGCTGGAAGAATGGTTTTCCGATGTGATTAACAGTTATAAAAAGTGGGCAGATTTTTCTTTTCACTGGAAAGCCGGGAGAAAGGCATCTATCAAGCAGTTGTCATTTCCTTTTCCTTATCGGGAAGGCCAAAAGGATCTGGCAGCAGGCGTTTACCGCACCATTTACCATGGGAAAAAACTATTTTTGCAGGCCGGTACAGGAGTTGGGAAAACTATTTCCACAATTTTTCCTGCCGTAAAGGCAATCGGAGAAGGGCTGTCGGATAAAATTTTTTATTTGACAGCCAAGACTATTACGGCCAATGTAGCAATCGACACCTTTGAAATTTTGCGTGAAAGGGGATTGGTATGGAAATCCATTCATCTTACCGCAAAGGAGAAAATATGTCTATGTCATAAAACAGACTGCAATCCTTCAGCCTGTCAGTATGCCAGGGGACATTATGACCGGATCAATGATGCTTTGTTTGCCCTGATTACGGAAGAGGATGTACTTACCAGGGAATGTATTGCCAATTATGCGGGAAAATACCGGGTATGCCCTTTTGAAATGAGCCTGGATGCTTCTATGTGGGTAGATGCGGTAATTGGTGACTATAATTATGTTTTTGATCCGAATGCACAGCTAAAGCGCTTCTCGTCGGAAAAAAATAAGGGTGATTATATCTTTCTGATTGACGAGGCCCACAATCTGGTAGACCGGGCAAGGGATATGTATAGTGCACAATTAATAAAGGAAGATTTTCTAAAAATAAAAAAACTGGTGAGGAAGAACAGCCTGAAATTAGAAAAAAACCTGGAAAGATGCAATAAGGCTCTTTTAGAATTAAAAAAAGAATGCGATACGTATTTATTATTAAAACAAATTAATGCCTTCTATTTTAAGCTTCTGGGATTGTATGCGGAATTTGATAAATTTCTGGAGGAGGAGACGGAAATCAATGATAAAGAGGAAGTGATTAGCTTCTACTTTGCCATAAGACATTTTATAGCTATGTATGAAAGCATGGATGATCATAGTCTTTTATATTCCGAAATATTAGATAACGGTAACTTTAAGCTTAAGCTTTATTGCGTAAATCCGGCTAATAAAATAAATGAATGCCTGAAAGGTGGGAAGAGCACCCTGTTTTTCTCTGCGACCCTGCTTCCCGTCACTTATTATTATAATCTTTTGGGAGGAACAAGGGAAGACTATAGCTTATATGCGAAGCCGCCTTTTGATACCGAGAAAAGGTGTATTTTAATTGCGGATGATGTGAGCAGTAAATATACCAGAAGAAATTATAACGAATATGAGAAGATTGCTTTGTATATAAAAAATACACTGAAGGCAAAAAGGGGAAATTACTTGGTGTTTTTTCCAAGTTACAGGTATTTGCACGAGGTTTATGATATTTTTGGCCAAAAATATAAAGAAGAAGGGGATACACTGCTTATACAGGATACCGGAATGACCGAAAGGGAGAAGGAAGAGTTCCTGGAGGCTTTTATTGAAAATGCGGAAAGCAGGGAGGATAAAAATCTTATCGGCTTCTGTGTTATGGGAGGGATTTTTAGCGAGGGAATTGATTTAAAAGAAAATCAATTGATTGGTTCCGTCATCGTAGGAACAGGGCTTCCTCAAATCACCAATGAAGGCAGAATATTAAGTGACTATTTCAATATGCAGGGTTTGAACGGATTTAATTATGCTTACCGTTATCCGGGAATGAATAAAATTCTGCAGGCGGCCGGAAGAGTCATCAGAACCGTGAACGATGAGGGCATAATACTGCTATTGGATGAAAGATTTCTGGAAAAAGCATACCAAAGACTATTTCCCATGGAATGGACAGCCTGTCAAATATGTAACCTCAAGACCGTATCTGAGAAGTTGAATGATTTTTGGCAGGGCAGAGAAAATCAGTCAAATTCAAAATAACCAATAAACTGTTTTGTCGCATGAGAGACAGGAACATTGGGTTTATATACCGCCACCAGCTTACGGGCAGGTAAATTTTCCTTTATCTGTAATTGATATAGGTCCGTAGGTTTGTGAGGCAGGCAATAATCCGGTATGAAGGCGATTCCCAATCCAATATGTGCCAAATCAATTAATAAATCATTGCTGCTTAGTTCGATTTCCGGAACCAGATCCAATTGCTGCTGCTGAAACAAATTATGCAAAAATTCGCTGGTAGTGCTTTTGCGGTCAAGCATCAGGATAGGCAGCTTCTGCAATTCCTTCAAAGTGAACTGATAATTTTCATAATCAAAATAAGTTTTACTGGCAATAAAAGCATCACGGAACTCTTTTATTATCTTAATATTATGAGATGGACCGAGACCGGAGTTGGGGAAATTGGTAACAATCAAATCCACTTGTCCGCTTTCCAATAAATCTACACATTTTATGGAGGTTTGATTTGTTACTTTAATATGCACATTGGGAAACTCCTTATGAAATCGATTTAAAAAAGGTACCAAAAAATAACGGCATATCGTATCACTGGCACCGATACGAAGCTGGCCGCCGTTTAAGGAATCTGCTTCCAAAAGCTGGTTTTCACCGCGTTGTATTAAATGGATGGCCGGTTCAATATGACGAAGTAAAATTTCGCCTTCTGTTGTCAACTGTACTTTCTTTGTACTGCGTATAAATAAATGCTGATTTAATTTTTTTTCTAAGACCTTAATTGACTGGCTTACTGCCGACTGGGAAATGAATAATTGCTTTGATGCCTCGGAAAAGCTTAATGTAACGGCAACATAATAAAAAACCTTATATAATTCATAATTAACATCCATCATTTATTAGTCCCCCTTATAACTATAATACTTTTTATTTTTTTCATTTGCAAGAGCTTTACATGGATTTTTCCGCGGAAATGGGATTTTGTTTATGGAATCCCTGCCCTATGAAGGGGTATTATGGGAATATATAACAGATTATTGGGTAATACTTCTGGTATAATCTTCAGAAAAGGAGCACGTATATGAAAAAGGCAGCAGAGAAAATCAATTTAAATGAAATTAATCCCGAAGAGAAAATGAAGTATGAAATTGCAGAAGAATTAGGGCTTTTAGATAAAGTTTTGAAGGACGGATGGAAATCCTTATCCGCTAAGGATACGGGAAGAATCGGAGGTTTAGTAACAAAAAAAAGAAATGAACAAAAAAAAATGTCCCATACTTCGTGACATTTTTTTGTCAAATACGGACATTGTTCGTCTTTTCACTTGAAACTTACTCCCTTTGTGATATAATAGTTTCGAATTTAGTGGACATGGTGAAATAGGAACCGGGGTATTGTATGAACACCTGGCAGGGTTTTATCGGGCCTGGTGTTCATACATACCTGGCCACTTAGCAGGGTACTGTCGAGCTTAGTAAGGATATATACCCGGACTACTTGATGCGGTAGCTGCGAATTTGGAGGGCAAAGGCTTGCTTGAATTAAAAAATATTTCTTTTGAAGTGAATGATAAGGAAGACAAAAAAGAAATCTTAAAAGACGTAACCGTTAAAATAGATGATCGGTTTATAGCGATAACAGGCCCTAACGGCGGAGGTAAATCCACTTTGGCAAAGATTATTGCCGGAATCGAAAGACCAACAAGGGGCTCTATCCTGTTGGACGGAGTGGATATTACGGAAAAAAATATTACGGAACGGGCCAGGCTGGGAATTAGTTATGCATTTCAACAGCCTGTACGTTTTAAAGGAATTACCGTAAAAGATGTAATTACTCTGGCGGCCGGTAAACATATATGTACAAAGGAGGCCTGTACCTATCTCTCGGAGGTTGGCCTTTGTGCCAAGGATTATATAGACAGGGAGGTAAATGAAAGCCTGTCCGGCGGAGAACTTAAACGAATTGAAATTGCCATGACCATTGCAAGAGGTACCAAACTGACGGTATTTGATGAGCCGGAAGCGGGCATTGATTTATGGAGCTTTCAAAATCTGATTAAGGTCTTTGAAAAATTATATAAATCGGTAAAGGGTTCTGTCATCATTATCTCCCATCAGGAACGGATTTTAAATGTTGCGGAAAAAATTATTCTGGTATCCAAGGGCAGGATACAGGAATATGATGACAAGAATAAAATACTCCCCAAGCTGTTAAATCCGGCGAAGGGCGGCTGTAAGTTTTATAAAGGAGATGCATACCATGGATAATCAGCAAAGCAGCCTTTTAAAACGGATTTCTGATTGGAATGATAAGGAAGGCTCGGCTGTAAATATTAGAGCTAACGGTAAGAGTGTTATTCGCAATACGACGGAAAATGTTTCCATATTGACAAAAGAGGATAAGGAAGGAATAGATATTATCATCAAGCCGGGAACCAAAAAGGAAAATGTACATATACCGGTTATCATCAGTGAATCCGGTATGTCGGAACTGGTTTATAATGATTTTTATATTGGGGATAATGCGGATGTGACTATCATTGCTGGCTGCGGTATTCATAATGACGGGGACCGGTTATCTGCCCATGACGGTATCCATACCTTCCATATAGGTAAAAATGCCAGGGTTAAATATAGGGAAAAGCACTATGGAGAAGGAGAGGGCTCAGGAGAAAGAATTATGAACCCCCAAACTGAGGTTTTTATGGATGAAGGAAGCTCTATGGATATGGAAACCGTTCAGATAAAGGGAGTAGATTCTACTGTTCGAATCACCAGGGCCGTTGTTGGTAAAGAGGCAAAATTGGATATTAAAGAAATCATCATGACTCATGGCAATCAGTATGCCAAAACACAATTTGAAGTGGATTTAAACGGGGAGGAATCAGGAGTTCACGTTGTTTCCAGATCCGTTGCAAAAGACAATTCAAAACAATTCTTTTTTTCTAAAATAAACGGAAATGCCAAATGTATGGGACATTCGGAGTGTGACGCTATTATTATGGACCAGGCTTGTGTTTCTGCCATACCGGAAGTGACGGCGAACAATGTGGAGGCACAGCTGATTCATGAGGCCGCCATTGGTAAAATAGCCGGAGAGCAAATCATGAAGCTGATGACACTGGGACTTACGGAAAGTGAAGCGGAAGCGCAGATTATAAATGGCTTCTTAAAATAAACTAATGGAGGATAAACATGAGACGAGAATATTATGGACATGCAACACAAGTATTTGGGGTGGAAGAACATCGGCTGGTCGGAGGAAAAGGCGATGGGATGAGGCTGTTTTTGGTGAGGAACGGAAAAGGACTTGAATTTACCGTTTCAGCGGACAGGTGTGCCGATATAGCCAGGTTATCGTATGACGGGATCAACATGGGCTATTTTGGTCCCTGCGGTTATGTGGCACCTTCTTACTTTGACGGTGAAGGATTCGGGTTTTTGAAATCATTTACGGTAGGATTTTTAACAACCTGCGGATTATCCAATATTGGAACTCCTTCTGTCATGGATGGAGAGCCGCAGTCCCTGCACGGAACCATTTCTAATACTCCTGCGGAAAATGTATATTTTACGGAGGATGAAGAAGGGATAACCATTCATGCACTTATCAACGATTCTCATATATTTAAGACCAAGTTCAGTTTGAAAAGAACTATCTGGTGCAGTAAGAGGGAAAATAAGATTAAAATTACGGACGTTGTAACCAATGAAGGCTCTAAGCCGGAACCTGCCATGCTGCTTTATCATTTGAATATGGGCTATCCCTTACTAAGTGAGGAAGCTGAATTATCCATATCATCCGATAAAGTAACCCCCCGCGATGAACGTGCAAAAGAGGGGATCAATGTATGGAATGTTATGGAAAAGCCCCAGCCAAACTTCGTAGAACAATGCTATTATCATTTTTTTGATAAAGAATACGGAACGGCAGACATATTTAATAAAGAAATTGGAAAGGGACTTCGGATAAAATTTCCGACGGATACCTTTAAAACTATGGTAGAATGGAAGATGATGGGTGAAAAGGATTATGTATTAGGCCTGGAACCGTCTACGAATCTGTTGGACGGAGTAGAGGAAGTAAGAAAAACAGGGGAATTGTCTTATTTACATCCATCTGAGAGTAAGACCTTCCGGGTGGAGATTGATTTTTTTGATGCTCCGGAAAAATAATCAATAAAAAAAAACAGAACAGACAGGAACGTCATTACCGCCTTTATATCAAATAAAGGCGGTTGGACTTTTTCCCCTGACGGGAAGCCTGGTATGTTCATTGTTTACTGCTGCCTTTTTTAACAAGCTGGCTGATGTCAGGAATTTTCGTTAGAAAAGGAAAGAATATCATGGCCCCTGCAATTCCCATCAATACTTGAAATAGATTCGGTAAAACGGTGGCAATACCGGCGGCAAATCCATATAAAAGGATACCGAAAATGCCGTACCCGATAACTACCACAAATGCGGCAGCCGTACCTGCTAGTATAAGACGGATGTAAGCATTAAAAGCAGATAGCATTTTCACCTTATGAAAGATCAGGCCTGCCAGTAAAGCTGCTAAGGCCTTTATGAGCAGGGTGGCCGGACCATAGGGGATAAAATAGCCGGTCAGCAGATCTGCAAACATGGAACCAATACCTCCGGCAAAAGCGCCTGACAGGGGACCTAATAAAACACCTGAAAGTATGACGAGGCTGTCACCCAGATGGATGTAGCCGTTAAGTGTAGGTATTTGTATTACCATTGTTGCCACACAGGTCAGAGCAGTAAATAAAGCGGTTATTACTAAATCCTTCGTTTTCCTGTTTCTTATCATAAAATCCTCCTTATGGAAAAGTTAAGTATCAACAGTTACAAATTATTATAACGAGAAATGGTGTTATTAAAATAACCAAAATCAAATAAAATGTTAATACCAGAAAATTCTTTTACTAGTATTCTTTAGAAATTTCATACAAAGATTTTATATAAAAAAAACCAATTACTACTAATAAATACAAAATTAGAGAAGAAAAACCTAAAATATTGCTTTTTTATGATTCTAAAAGTATAATAAATATATTCTGGTTATGTATTTTTATCTGTTTATTGAGGAGGGGATATTTTGAAAAAGAAAATACGAAAGAAAGAAAAAAAGGTACTGGAAAAAGTAAAAAGAAGTGACCATAAAGTATTTCAACTGCATAAAGAGTCAAAGAAGACAAATACCTTTTCCCGTTCCATACGGACAAAGGTATTTTTTCTTGCTGCCTTTCTTATATTAATCGCAATTATGGTGAACTATTTGTTCTTCAGCTATTATTCGAAGAAGACATTGCTGGAAAATACAAACAGCAGCCTCCATGATTTGGCAGACGCTCATTTGGTGACTGTTGAAAAAACCATATTAAGCATTAATAATGCCTTAATTGGACTTGCCAATGATTCTGCCATTACCGATTATGTCAGTGGAATAGAAAGCTTACCCACAAAAAGTGCCAGGATCTGCCAGAGCTATTTGAATACACATAAAGAGGTGGACACCTGTTCTATTTTAGATTCTACCGGAACGGTACTTTACAGCACGTTCACATTGGAAGCAAAAACTGACTACGGCGGAGAGGATTACATTAAGCAGGCCCTGGAGCAGGG
>CAMJWQ010000124.1 GCA_946409475.1 uncultured Lachnospiraceae bacterium | reverse complement strand
CAAGATATTTACTGAATTTCTGCTGCTGATAATTTGTGATCAGAAAAATGATGAAAACAGTGAAGGGAATCAGGATGAGAATCAAGTATCCAAAAAACATTTTTTGAAACAGGTTTCTGGAGCGATAATAGGAATAAAGATTGCTTTTTTGCTTCTTAGAACTCATAGGTATCTCCATTTCTGTATATGCTTTTCATGTTTTCTGCATCAATTCTTCTGATTAGATAAATAAATTAGATAAATAAAGTAAGTTTCATTTCTAACTGTAAAACATCCATAGATCGTAACGGACATTTCCTTGCAAGCATTGGCTAAATTATACAATGAAGCGTGGAATTTTTCAATGTATTACATTAATAATGGACAGTATTCTGAATATTTAGCACTGTACATGAAAAATGCAGGATGCTAAGATAAGGTCGAATTAAAGAATGGAGAAATACAGGAAAAGGAGGCGCGCGGATGGTTGGAAACCAAAAAGTCATGGAACGCAGGAAAAACTTCAAAAAGCAAGGGTTATTGCAGCTTTTTGCTCTTTCGGGCATGTTATACCTGTTTGTTTTTGCCTTTGTCCCATTGGTAGGAATTATTATGGCATTTAAAAACTATACGGTGGATCAGAAAATCATAGGGATATTTACGAGTGAGTGGGCGGGTCTCAGGCATTTCAAGGACTTTTTTAATGATATTAACTTTAATACGATTATGAGAAACACCATCGTATTAAGTGTATTAAAATTAATATTTTCTTTTCCTATGCCGATTATTTTCGCTCTAATGCTGAATGAGGTAAAAAACCAGCCTTTTAAAAGATTTACCCAGACAGTATCTTATCTGCCTCATTTTATTTCGTGGGTAATTGTTGCGGGACTTGCCATTAATTTTTTTTCCACGGATGGAATTATCAACTCCTTATTGCTGTGGACAGGGTTGGTTGATCAACCGATTTCATTTTTGACCTCTTCCAATAATTTCTGGCCAATGGCGGTGTTTATGGATGTGTGGAAGGATATGGGCTGGTGGACAATTATTTTTATGGCGGCCATCACCGGCATTGATCCGACGCTATATGAGGCGGCTGATTTAGACGGTGCCGGCAGGCTCAGAAAAATGTGGAATATTACCCTGCCATCCATCAAAGGCACTGTCACCGTGGTGCTGATTCTGGCCCTGGGAAATCTTTTTGGGGGCGGACTCAGCGGTTCAAATTTTGAACAGTCTTACCTTTTGGGGAACACCATGAATTTTGAACACTCGGAGATCCTGCAGACTCATATTTTCAAAACCGGTATGGTACACAGCCGCTTTGCCTATGCGACAGCGGTGGGATTAATACAGTCCTTCGTATCACTGGTATTGATTTTTGCAAGTAACAGCGTGTCAAAAAAGATTTCGGACAACAGTCTGTTTTAGAGGAGAAATAAAGGAAGGTGGGATTGAGAATGAAAAACCCCATAAGACATAAACGTAAAAAAGGAAAAGGCGATATTGTACTTGATATTTTTATCTATGCATCTCTGATCTTAATTGCAGTGATAACAATATATCCATTCTTCTTTACGGTAGTCCGTTCCTTCAATGAGGGAACGGCATCCAGCAGCACTTATTTCTGGCCTGCGCGGCCAACCTTAGAAAACTATGTTACTTTTTTTAAAGATGGCAAGTGGTTCCATGGGCTGATCGTTTCTATTCTTCGAACCCTGGTCGGTACCGTGGTCAGTGTTATTTTCACCTGTATCGTAGCCTATGCCTTGTCGTTTAAAAATCTTGCCTACCGGAAGTTGTATATGACCTTGCTGGTGATCAGCATGTACTTCTCCGCAGGCATTATTCCTAACTATGTACTGCTGAAGTCCTTGAATTTATTTGACAGCTTTTGGGTTTATATTGTCCCAAGTGCTCTGAATGCATTTTTCGTTATGGTGGGTATTTCTTTCTTTCAGGAAATACCGGCAGACCTGTTTGATTCGGCCAAAGTAGACGGAGCCAATGACTTTGTCATTTTTTTCAAAATTGTACTACCGGTCTCCAAGGCATTTCTGGCTACCATCGCGTTATTTGTGGGAGTCAACCATTGGAATTCCTGGTTTGATTCGGCGTTTTTTATTCAGAACCCAAACCTGAAGACCTTGTCCAATCTGATGATGGAGCTGATCAATAAAAACCAGGCCGGTTATCTTAGTGCGGCTTCTGCGGCTGCAAAAGCAAATTCCACCGTAACCTCCTTTTCCATCCAAACGGCTGCAATGGTTATTTCCGTAGCACCCATCATTTGCGTCTATCCCTTTTTGCAAAAGTATTTTGTGAAGGGTATTATGATAGGATCGGTAAAAGGCTAGGGAGGACTATTTATTTAGAGGCATACTCTATTTAAATATATTTTTGTTACATAAACTTAAAATGCGCGAAAACATGCGCAGGAATGGGAGAAAGTATGAAAATGATGTTAAAAAGAAAGCTGAGTGTTGCACTATGTGTTGTCATGGTTTTCAGCCTTTTGACAGCATGCGGCAAGGAAACGGAACAAAACAAACCGGAGAATCCTTCCGGGCCCGATGTAACCGAAGGGGCAAAGACTGATGATGTTGTAGAGCTTACCGTGTTTATTGACCATACTTGGTATGACACAGACCAATTTACAGGTATTATCCCTGAGGAAATCACTGCACAGACAGGTGTGCGTCTGGTGCCCACGAAGGCTGTGGATGCGATGCAGCTGGGTGTTTTAATTGCTTCGAATGATTTACCCGACCTGATCTATACAAGCCAGCTTGGTGACAGACTTTCCAATCCGAATATAAGCTATGCCTATAATGAACTGATTGAGCAGTATGCGCCGGATTTTAAGCCCAGTGAGGACCAGATTACCGTGGCGAAATCCATGGCCACGGACGGTAATTATTATACCGTTTTAAATGCCTCCTCAACCCAGGAGGAATGGAGAAATGCGAGTGCAGGCTCTCCTACCCTTGCCAGCTTAATTTACCGTAAGGATATCCTGGATGAACTGGGCATGGAGATGAACACCCTGGAGGACTATAAAAAGGTATTGGGGGCAGTGAAGGAAAAGTATCCTGATATGATACCTCTGACAATGGAAGTAACCTTTATGGTAGATTTCTTTAAATCCAATATTATCCCCGGATGGGTTCCCACTACGGAAGGTATGGTGGAAGCTGAGGGAAACAAAATCATTCATCAGACCTCAGTACCGGAATATAAAGATTTCTTAAAGTATATGAACGATTTGTACCGTAACGGCTATATCAGTCCTGATAACTTTGCATTTACAGACGGTACCCAATCGGAAGAGTTATGTACGAATAATAAAGCCTTTTCTATGAGCTTTATGACAGGTGACAGAGACACCACCTTAACCCGTGATTTAAATGCCAACGGCTATGAAGGCAAATTTGAGCATGCCATGCCCATGAGTGACCTTTCCTATGTGACACCGGGAACAGGCTGGGCCGGCATTTATATTACTAAGAAAAATAAAAATCCGGAAGCTTCCATAAAGCTGATGCAATGGATGTTCTCCGAAGAAGGACAGCGCATTACCCAGTGGGGACGCAAGGATATCGAATATACACTGGATGATAAAGGAGTACCTCAATTTTCAGAGGAATGGCTCCAGGCAAGAAATGACGGGACAATGACGGAGAAGTACAATCCCAATTACTATTTTGGTATTTCCGGTGTTGTGGAAGCAATCGGAAGGGCCTCCGGTATCTCAGAAAGTGCGAATGCCGCCATGGATAAAATACGCAGCAATTTAAAGGTTACCCTCGTACCGGTACTGGTAAATCCTAAGAGTGATACTCCTGAGAGAATTAAATTGGATCAGGTGATTGAAACAGTTAAAAACTATGAAACGAAAATATATCTTTCCAATAGTGACGAAGAGTTTGACGCCAATGTCAAGGAACTGTATGACAGGTTGGAGAAGCTGGATATCAAGGGACTGGAAGAGTACTATACTACCCATGGTGCCGAATATTACAAATAAGGAGACGAACCACATTTGCAGAAAGAATTTCAAAAGGAACTGGAACAATCCGGTTTCTTGCACAGGCTTTTGAAACCGGATGACTTAAAAAGCGTTGAAAAAAGACTGTTGAGCAAGAAAGCAGTAAAGCAGAAAAGTCTTTGGAGTGATGGTTACATACAAATGTGGGAGAAAAGAGGCCTCGGAGCTTTAGAGGTGAAAGACGGAATTTTAAAGCTTGAGGGCCCTTTTCGTACGGAGCCTGCGAAACCCATGGAGCATTATTCAGGCTTCGGATCCCTGGAAGCGGTTCTTAAGGTAAAGGGTGAAGACTGGACGGAGTATAACCGGATCACCTGTAAAATCAAGGCAGACTGCCAGGGCTACCATGCACCCTATATTACTTTGAATCTAAAAAATGACGGTGCTGTTAAAATACCGGATCCCTATGACAGGGAAGGGCATCATATTATTAACTTAAAAAATCATGAGTGGGACACCTATGTGTGGGAGTTCCCTGATTTACCAAGGGATTGTATTACGGAATTCAGTATCTCCATCTATTTGGCAGGGCATGAGATGGGCGGCTCCAATGATTATCGGATTGAAGCCGGTAATATTTATCTTGAAAAAGTCCATAAACCTGATCATTCACTGGGCTGGATGAATCAGGAGGAAAGTATCAGTTATTCCAGTGCAGGCTATTGGCCGGGAGGAAGAAAAACGGCGGTTCTGCAAACGGAAGAAAATACATTTACATTAGTGGATGCCTTAACCGAAGAAACGGTTTTTTCCGGGAAACTTATGAGAATAGAGAATGCAAAGGGGATTTGTAAGCTGGCTGATTTCTCAAGGGTTACCAAGGAGGGGGAATACTGCTTAAAGGTTGGGGAGGTTCTTACAGATCGCTTCCCTATTGCAAGAAATGTGATGGAGGAGGCAGCCTGGAAAGTATTAAATTATATCTATTCTGAGCGATGCGGTTTTCCTGTGGGCGGCGGACACAGTTCCTGCCACGGGGATGTGGTTGCGGAGCATAACGGGCTTAAAATACCCTTCAACGGCGGTTGGCACGATGCGGGAGATTTATCCCAGCAGACCCTTCAGACAGGAGAAGTGGTGCAGGCACTTTTTGAGCTGGCTTTAAGCGTAAAGGAGGATATCCTTCTCTATCACAGGCTGATGGAGGAAGCCTGCTGGGGTCTTGATTTTCTGCTGCGTACCCGGTTTTGGGACGGCTTCCGTGCTTTCAGCGCAGGACTGTCCAGATGGACCAATGGATTCATCGGAGATGGTGATGATGAGGCGGTAAGATGCCATAACAGATCCTTTGATAATTTTTTGCTCGGCGGGGTGGAGGCCTTTGCTGCAAAGGCTCTCATGGAATACAACAAGGAGCTTTCCTGGGTTGTACTGAATGCCGCGAAGGAGGATTATGGCTTTGCCCGCAGGCGTTTTGATGAAGTTGGTATGGAACATTGTATCAAGATGGAGCACACCTATAATGCAAGCCTCTCCCAGTATTATGCAGTCATGTGCTGGTCGGCCGCACTCATTTATGAGGGCTGCAAAGAGGAATATTATGGAGCAGAAGCAGAGAAATATGCAGAGCTTATGATTTCCTGCCAGGATCAGGGAGAGGCCGGTCTTTCCTTTGGGGGATTTTTCTACCGGGATGAAAAGAAGGCTCATATTGTTCATTTCAACCATCAATCCAGAGAGCATATATTTATGCAGGCCTTATCGGCTGTTTTAAATGCACGAAAAGACAGTATTAAAGCAACAGAGTGGGAAAAGTCGTTACAGCTTTATGGAGAATACATCAAGGCGATGGCTGGGTATGCCTCTCCCTATGGAATGCTTCCGGCAGGACTTCACAAATTCGACGAGGCGGCAGACAGGGAGACCTTTGAACTCCTGCATGTCGCAACCACCTATGAGGAAGACAGCGAGAATTATCGGAAGCAGCTGCTGGCAGGGGAAAGGATTAACGAGGATTATTGCATCAGGCAGTTTCCCATCTGGTTTTCCTTTCGGGGAAATTCAGCAATCCTATTGTCCTGCGCAAAAGCGGCAGCCATCTGCGGGAAACAGTTAAAGGATCAGGAGCTCATGGAGATTGCCAGGGACCAGGTTTATTGGATGTGCGGCAAGAATCCCTTCTCCCAGTCCTTAATCTATGGCGTAGGGAATAATTTTGCCCAGCAATACGCTGCCCATTGCGGCGAGACCGTAGGTGAGATGCCGGTAGGAATCCAAACCAGGGAAAATGAAGATGTTCCTTATTGGCCTATGGCGAATAACGCCACCTACAAAGAAATATGGATGACCACGGCAGGGCATTATCTGAGATTGCTGGCGGATCTGTTTTAATTATATTTATCTGACCAATGTAACATTAATTGAATTTACAGAAGATGACTGCAGGAAAGGAAATAGTGTGAAAAATAAATTTTTCACAGAGCGAATAAATTCACTCTGCAAATATTGTGTTGCCGTCCAAATTTGCGGGTATCGGCAGCATGGAGGAGTTATATGATATTTTTAGGCGTGGATGCAGGAGGGACAAAAACAGCGTTCCTGTTATCTGACGAAAACGGAACAATATTAGCCAGGTACTTAAGCGGCAGCGGAGGCTTCTTCTCCAACGGCTTTGCCGGACTTATAACATTACTGGAAGAGGGAATCCGGCAGGTTTCCTCTTCCGCCAACATAAATAAAGAGGATATCACCTTTGCGGCTTTTGGGTTTCCGGGATATGGAGAAGCGGAAAGCAGCGAGGCAGAAATTAGAAGTGTTTGTGAGACAGTAATCGGCAAAGGAAGAGTATGCTGTGAATGTGACTGCTATCTTGGCTGGTGCGGCTCTCTGGCTATGGAGGCAGGGATCAATATTGTGGCCGGTACGGGTTCCATCTGCTATGGAGTGAATAAAGAGGGCCTTGCCGCCAGAGCCAGCGGCTGGGGAGCCTACTGTGATGAGGGCTCCTGTACCTGGCTGGGAGCGAAGACTATAGGAATTTATGCAAAACAGGCGGATGGCAGGCTGCCCAGAACACTGCTTTATGAATTGTTCCGGGAACATTTTGGGATCGGAGAGGATTTGCTGTTCATACATAGGTTAAACCATGAGATTGCCAATAAAGGAGCGGAAACAGCCAAAATTCAAATGCTGCTGCAGAAGGCCTATGAGCTTGGAGACATGGTTGCTGCCGAGCTTTACAGGGAGGCAGCAAAGGAATTGGCGCTCTCTGTTCATGCGGTGGCGAGAAAGCTTGACATGAGCGGCAGCAGCTTTAAAGTCTCCTATTCGGGAGGGCTGTTTCAGTCCGGTAATTGTATTTTACTGCCGTTAGCGAAGGAAGTGGAGCAAATCGGAGGTCAGCTTGTAAAACCGAAGTTTTCACCGGATGAGGGAGCCGTTCTATTTGCAATGAAAGCTTATAATCCGGACATGGATTTATCTAAAATAGTTTTCCGCTATTAAAATAATTGTTGGAAGATACATCAACAGACGAATGCAGGAGGTATCAATATGGTCAGTATGCTGGATTGTATCAAGCGTGTTCCAATCCTTTTGGAAGCAATCATAGAAAAAAGGGAAGAAACATTTTCCGGGATTTTTGAGAAATACGGTGAGAGACTGATAAAAACAGACGAAATTGTTCTGGTAGGCTCAGGCACATCAAATACTTCAGCCATTACAGCCAAATATATGGCAGAAAGAGCTTCAGGAGTACGGGTTACGGTTGTTACACCCAATGAGTTTATCAATAGCCTTACCTTTAGGAACAGAGAGGCACTGTATCTCTTTGTATCTCAGACGGGTACATCAAAACTCACGTTGAAGGCTCTTGATATAGCAGAAGAAAATGGCTGGATGACAGGGACAATATCGGAGGCTTCCACTACCCCGGCGGCACAGGGAGCCGGCGCTTATATCAATATGGGCTGCGGCAGGGAAGAATACCCGATGAGAACCATTGGCTACAGTACTACAGTGCTTACCATCATGCTTTTGGGCATGGAGCTGGGAAGAAGAAAGGGATTTTTGAAGGAAAAAGACTGTCTGGATTATATTTGCCAGGCAAAAAGAGCAGCCGCCAATATAGAGGCGGTGATTGAGAAGACCATGGCGTGGCTGGATACGGACAGAAGAAATATGATGCAGGCAGACTGTATCGTATTTACAGGAGCGGGAGCCTTATATGGGGTTGCCCTGGAGGGCGCGGTGAAGGTTTGGGAAACGCCTCAGATTATATCCATGGGATATGAGCTGGAAGAGGGAATGCATGGACCAAATTTCGGCTATACCCACAGGCATTGTGTTCTGGTGCTCAATGACGGAGGCGTGGATCGGGATCGGGCAATCTCCATGTGCAAATTTATGAAGTTTGAAAAGAATAATGGATTTATGCTTGGCGCGGACGCAGTGGATTCCCATGATCTATCCTTTGAGGTAAGAGGAGGAGAATTCTCCTGTCTGGAATTTGCGGCGGCGGTGCAGGTGATTTCTTACCGGCTTGCTCTGGAGCAGGGAAGGGATTTATTCGCCCCTCATGATAACCGTGCAATGATGAGCTATTTTCAGTCCCATGCATCCAATTAAGCCGAATATGGAGCAGAGCAATAACCGTTTGATCAAGAAAGAAATGCTGAATCAGCTCACCCTTCTCTCCCTGCCCCTGGCACTTCAATCCATGTTCGGATTTATGGTTGATCTGCTGGGGACGGTTATGCTGGGAACCTTGGGGGAAGTAGAGATTTCAGCGGCGGCCCTTTCCAATCAGGTATT
>CAMJWQ010000123.1 GCA_946409475.1 uncultured Lachnospiraceae bacterium | reverse complement strand
AAATTCGAAAATACCTCATTAAGTGGTCAGGTATATATTCCCACTAAGCTCGAAAGTACCTCGCTAAGTGGTCATATTATATCATAGAGAATACGGACATGGCAAACATTTGTTCTTTTCTGTGCCTGCGGATAAAAAAAACTGCCGTAATGATAACTTTTGATCATTATGCGGCAGTCTTCGTTCACAGTCTATGGAAATTTTACCATTAACGCAGCTCCGGTTAATCCCTATAGTAATTAATCAAACATCCCTTTAAGATAATGGCTCTCTCATCATCCGTAAGGTCACCCGTCTTTAGCGCAAACTCTTTCCAATCCTGATTTACTACATAAGCTTTAAAAGAGGTCTTCTTCTCTTTTACCGCTTCCCTTATCTGGGGTATCCATATATAATCACCTTTATGAAAGGGAAGCTCCTCCCTGCCTATTAAGAGGGGAAGCATCCCCCAGTTAATTAGATTGGAGCGGTATCTTTTGGTGGCATATTCGTTGGCAATATTGGCCCATCCTCCTAATACCTTCTGACAGGAGGCGGCCTGTTCCCTTGCTGAACCGTCGCCGGGCTTAACGGCAAAAATAGTACTTCCGATTCCCAATTCCGTACTACTTATTTCTTTATACCTTTCTCTGATAACCGCCAAAACGGGAGAAAGCTCCGGAAGGGCTTCTTCCATACTGCTTCCGTTGATTCTTGCCGTTTCCGCTTTTTGTACTTCTTTAGCCAATCCCACATAAGAGGGATCCTTTCTGGATAAGGTAAATTCTGCCAGCTTCATAGGATTGGAGCGGTAGCTTGAGGTTTCTCCCGAGGGTATTAATTCATCCGTAGTTGTAACAGGATCATGGATTTCCGACACTACCTTTAATAACAAATTTTCCGGTAAGCCCGACATCCTGGGCCAATCCTTAATATTGGGGCCAAGCTTAACCTCCACCTTGTCATCCGCATTTCCCTTGCTGTCAAATACCCGGTTTTTATAAATGGTTCCGTCAAAATGGTATTTCGGATTTTTATATTCTACATCCATATCCGTTGCCGCAGTCAAATAGCCCTTGTTTGCGGCTGTTGCCGCTATGGAACGGGCATCCATAAGTGCAACGGAGGAAATTTGGCCATTTTGTAATTTTGACCCTTCCCGATTGGGAAAATTACGGGTAGAGTGCCGTATACTGAAGGCATTGTTGGCCGGAGTATCTCCTGCTCCAAAACAGGGTCCGCAGAATGCTGTTTTCACTATGGCACCCGTAGCCATTAAATCTGCCATAGCCCCGTTTCGAACAATTTCCATATAAATAGGAGTGGAGGCCGGATAAACGCTCATCGTAAATTCATCAGGGCCAATACTTTTACCTCTCAAAATATCCGCGGCATCACAGATATTTTCAAAGCCGCCGCCTGCACAGCCTGCAATAATGCCCTGTTCTACATACAATCTATTATTTCTTATCTTATCCTTTAAAGAGAAGTTAACCTGTCCGCCCAGACTAATCTCAGCCTTTTTCTCAACATCATCCAAGATATCGTAAAGATTGGCGTTAAGCTCCTCTACGGTATAAGTGTTGCTGGGATGAAAAGGCATGGCAATCATCGGCTTAATCTTGCCTAGATCAATATGCACCAAGCCGTCATAATAGGTTACCGGACCGGGTGTTAATTCTCTGTATTGTTCTGTTCTTCCATGAATTTCATAAAATTCTCTAATTACCTCATCCGTCTGCCAAATAGATGATAAACAGGTGGTTTCCGTTGTCATAACATCAATTCCGATTCTGAAGTCGGCGCTCAGCCCGGCAATACCGGGACCTACGAATTCCATGACCTTATTATTTACATAACCGTTGGCAAAAACTTCCCCTATGATTGCCAGGGCTACGTCCTGAGGTCCTACCCCCTTCATCGGCTTTCCTTCCAAATAAATACCGACAATTTCAGGCATATTTATATCATAGGTTTTTTTAAGAAGCTGTTTTACCAGCTCCGGCCCTCCTTCTCCCATAGCCATGGTACCCAATGCACCGTATCTGGTATGACTGTCGGAGCCAAGAATCATTCTGCCACCCCCAGCCAGCATTTCCCTGGCATATTGGTGAATGACAGCCTGATGGGGAGGCACGTAGACCCCACCGTATTTTTTCGCACAGGACAGGCCGAACATATGGTCATCCTCGTTAATGGTTCCTCCTACCGCGCATAAACTGTTGTGACAATTGGTGAGCACGTAGGGAAGGGGGAATTTTTCCAGTCCGGAGGCCCGGGCTGTCTGAATGATTCCCACATAGGTGATATCATGGGATGTTAAAACGTCAAATTTAATTTTCAGCTTGTCCATATCATGGGATGTATTATGCTCCTCTAAAATCCCATAAGCAATGGTTTGCTTTTTGGCCTCTTCTTTTGACGGATGCTCACTTCCTAATTTATTTTTCAGGATATCCATTGTATCTTTATCATCGGCAATCAGTTCTTTCCCGTTAATTAAGTAAGCGCCGCCCTTATATAATGTAATCATTTTTATCCTCCTTGCCTTTATCTAAAACATTTTTGTTCATGTAGCAGTCTGCAAATACCGTTTTATTATAAAGGAATCTGCACTTTTATGCAACATTTAGAACATTTCCGCATATTCCGGAACATTCCATTCTCTTATTACTTTCCTTAATATTCCCTAACTATAACATTCCCTAACCATTCTTGCCATTTACTGTGAAATGTGCTACCATGTTTGCAATATCAGGCGGTACAAAATAAATAGCAGCTACATAAATTTGCATTTAAAAACAGCTTAAGCATCATCGGATAAAACTTCGATGGTAAAAGGAGAAATCATGGAAAAACAGAATTTAACTTTGTTAACGGATCTATATGAATTAACTATGATGCAGGGCTACTTCAAAAACAATACGGATGAGACCGTTGTTTTCGATGTTTTCTATCGTAATAACCCTTTTGGAGGCGGTTATGCCATTGCCGCCGGATTGGAACAGGTGATTGATTATATAAAGCACCTGAAGTTTGAAGAATCGGATATTACCTATTTACGCAGCCTTCAGTTATTTGATGAAGATTTTTTGGATTATTTAAACGGTTTTACTTTCACCGGGGATATCTATGCCATACCTGAGGGTACCGTTATTTTTCCAAGAGAACCTCTGGTTAAGGTAATTGCTCCTATTATGGAAGCGCAGCTGGTGGAGACGGCTATCTTAAATATCATCAACCATCAAAGCCTGATTGCCACAAAGGCCTCCAGGGTAGTGTATGCGGCAAAAGGTGACGGTATTATGGAATTCGGCCTTAGACGCGCACAAGGTCCGGATGCCGGAACTTACGGAGCCAGGGCAGCCATGATAGGGGGATGTATCGGAACCTCCAACGTCTTGGCAGGGCAGCTTTTTCATGTCCCCGTTAAAGGCACGCATGCCCATAGCTGGATTATGAGCTTTTCCGATGAATATACGGCTTTCCGTAAATATGCGGACCTGTATCCCCATTCATGTCTGCTGCTGGTAGACACTTATGATACCCTGAAATCTGGTGTACCCAATGCTATCCGCATTTTTAACGAATTAAAGGCCTCCGGAAATCCCATGAAAAATTACGGTATACGGCTTGACAGCGGAGACTTGGCGTATATGTCAAAAAAAGCCCGTAAAATGCTTGATGAAGCAGGTTTCACAGATGCCGTCATTTCCGCATCCAGCGACCTGGATGAATATTTGATTGACAGCTTAAAGGCTCAGGGTGCGGCCATCACTTCCTGGGGTGTTGGTACCAACCTGATCACCTCCAAGGACTGCCCTGCTTTTGGCGGAGTATATAAGCTGGCGGCTATAAAAAATAGCGACGGTACCTTTGTCCCAAAAATCAAGCTTTCTGAAAACACGGAAAAAATAACGAATCCGGGCAACAAAACCGTCTTCCGAATTTATGACAAAGCAAGCGGAAAAATAAAAGCCGATCTCATTTGTCTGGCATCGGAAACCTTTCATGAAAATGAACCGGTCATTTTATTTGATCCTATTGAAACATGGAAAAAAACAAAGCTGCGGGCCAATACATATACCTTACGTGAGCTGCTGGTTCCCGTATTTTTAGATGGTAAATGTGTTTATGAATCCCCTTCTGTTATGGAAATCCGTGATATATGCAAAAATGAGCTGTCCACTCTCTGGGACGAAACCAGAAGATTAGTGAATCCTCACCGGGTCTTTGTGGATTTATCCAATCAATTATATGCCATTAAAACAGAGCTGTTAAATAGGATGGGGCAGGAAGCCATTTCCAATCAACAGTAATGTAACAGGACTTCCCAGGATAATGAGTGCTATTTATTTCCATCCCATCATATAATAAATAATAATTTCCGATAATTGGTGACTTTTGTTGCATACATCTTCCTATGATATTTTAGTTAATAAAGAGTACCCCTTAAACTGTACTTATACTCCCTGTGATTTGGTTTTTCTTAAAATCCCTTTTGCCCCTTCTTACGAAAAACCAGTGAGCGGTGATGTGAAGGAATCGCTTCTGTCCGGACAATTAGGAAAATATTTTCTACGCAGAAAGGCTGCGGAAGCCGTGTATCACTTATTTCAGAGAGCACTGGAGCAGGATATTGATTTATACGGTGTATCCGGCTACCGTTCTTATGAAAGGCAGGAGCAGATATTTAAAGAGAGTCTTAAGAAGAACGGCCTCGCCTATACCAATCAATTTATCGCTCTTCCCGGCTGCAGTGAGCATCAGACCGGATTAGCACTGGATGTGTCGGCGGCTTGTGTCGGCTATGAACTGGAGCAGAGTTTCAGCCATACAAAAGAAGCACATTGGCTTTTCCAATATGCTCCTTTGTATGGCTTTATTTTACGCTATCCGAAAAATAAGGAAGCGATAACCGGTATTGCCTATGAACCATGGCATATACGATACGTAACAAAACCCCTGGCCTTTTATCTTACGAAAACAAAAATGACATTGGAAGAATATCATAAGCTGTCTTTTAGCCCTTAATAAAATTTATCCTTTACCATGTGGTTATGCAGGCTGTGAATGACATCCTCAATCCGGATTTTATTTTCCTCTCCTTCTAAAGGTTCACTGACATAATGAATCAATTCTTCCCTTTTTTCTTTAGAAAGAGCGGTAAAACATTCCATAGCCTCCATATCCATGGATAGTGACATTGCAAACCCGATAGGTAATTCCTGATTCAAAGCTTCACCCTCCTATTGCTCCATTTGCCGTCCCAGGAATCCGGCAGCCGCTTGAATTAATTTTAACTCTACCTCACCCATTTTCATTTTGGCATCCTTAGATAATAAAATCACGGCTCCTATGGCATCTCCCTCACTTAATATAGGACATATAGCCTCTGATACATATTCTTCCATATCTTCATCAATAATTCTAACAAAACTTTTGTCTGTTTTTTGGGCTATAACGGATTCTCTTTCATTAATAAGATTTTCCAACTCTTTACTGATTGATTTTTCTGCAAAATCTTTCTTCGACCCGCCGGCTACCGCTATAAACTGATCTCTATCTGCAATACATACAATATGATTTGTTGTTTGTGCCAAAGATTCTGCATATTGTTTCGCGAACAGGCTCATTTCGCCAATAGGAGAATACTTTTTTAATATGATTTCGCCTTCCCGATCGGTAAATATTTCTAACGGGTCACCCTCTCGTATTCTAAGTGTTCTTCTTATTTCTTTTGGTATTACAACACGGCCTAAGTCGTCAATTCTTCTTAC
The DNA here is from genome assembly GCA_946409475.1 of uncultured Lachnospiraceae bacterium. Lineage (GTDB taxonomy): Bacteria > Bacillota > Clostridia > Lachnospirales > Lachnospiraceae > CAMJWQ01. Next base: position 3,047 of record CAMJWQ010000123.1, on the reverse strand, counting down.
AATTCCAGTTGCCTTCATTTTGTATATCCCTCTCTTTATCGATATTTCAGTTTCGATAATTCTATTGTTTGCCGATTAAGAAAAAATATACCAAAAGGAGACAAGATAATCATTTTTTATCTTTCGCTCTTTTACATATTCTGGAATTTATTTAAGCCTGTAAAGTCCTCTAACGGCTAATACAAGAGGCTTACGGACCGGTATCATCGGAGATTCAGGCCGGCATAATGGTTAATTATCTTTTGACAATTTCCTTTAAATTCTCAAGCAATTCCTGAGTGATGACAGTAATGGGTTTATTCTCCCCGCCTCTTTTGTCTGCCAAAAAATAATAGGTAAAATAAGGATTCTTATCAATGGTAAATTTAATTTTACCGTTATACTTATTTACGAATTCCGGTATTCGCTGTGGATTCACTTTTGCCTTCTCATACATGATAATTTTTATTTCACTGCTGTTTTGTACTATTTCCTTCACATAGATACCATGGGCGGTTAGTCGTATTTTGGATATGATAAATAAATTCCATACCGATTTGGGAATATCACCGAATCGGTCCTGCAGCTCTTCCGTTAAGTCCTCCCATTCCGTTTCACTCTCTATGCCGGCTATCCGTTTGTATATATCCAGCTTCAGAAATTCATTGGAAATATAACTGTCCGGAATATAAGCATCTACATCCATATCTACGGCTGTCTCAAACTGCTCCTCCGTTTTCATGCCTTTTAAGGATCTTACCGCTTCATTCAACAGCTTACAGTACATATCATAGCCGACCATCTCCATATGCCCATGCTGGCTTTTTCCAAGTAAATTACCCGCTCCCCGGATTTCCAGATCCCGCATGGATATTTTAAACCCGGAGCCTAATTCTGAAAACTCCCGGATGGCATGGAGTCTTTTTTCCGCAACCTCCCTTAACATTTTGTTTCTTTTATACATTAAAAAAGCATACGCCGTCCTATTGGTTCTGCCGACCCTGCCCCGCAGCTGATAAAGCTGGGAAAGTCCTAATTGATCCGCATCATGGACAATCATAGTGTTCACATTGGATATATCCATACCGGTTTCGATTATGGTAGTGGAAACCAGTACATCAATTTCTCCGTTGATAAAATCATACATGATTCTTTCCAGCTCATGTTCTTTCATTTGCCCGTGAGCAAAGGCAACGCTCGCTTCCGGCACCAGATTAGCCACCATGGCAGTAATTTCCTGTATGGTATTGACCCGGTTGTAAACATAGTAGACCTGCCCTCCTCTGGCCAGCTCTCTATGAATGGCCTCCCTTATCATCTCCTCATTAAATTCCAGGACGAATGTCTGTATGGGAAGTCTGTCCATAGGAGGTTCCTCCAGTACGCTCATATCCCTTATACCGATCAGGCTCATATGCAGGGTTCTCGGAATGGGTGTTGCCGTTAATGTTATAACATCTATATTTTCTTTTAATTTTTTTATTTTTTCCTTATGATTGACTCCAAACCGCTGTTCCTCGTCAACGATGAGCAAGCCCAAATCTTTATACTGTATATCCTTAGACAGAACCCGGTGAGTACCCACGACTATGTCAACAAAGCCCTTCCGAAGCCCTTCTATTGTCTTTTTCTGTTCTGCCGCCGTCCGAAACCGGGAAAGCATCTCAATACGAATGGGAAAGTCCTTCATCCTTTGTATAAAGGTATTGTAAATCTGCTGTGCCAGTATGGTGGTAGGAACCAGATATACCACCTGCTTGCCGTCGGAAACGGCTTTAAACGCAGCTCTTATTGCCACCTCCGTCTTACCGTAGCCTACGTCACCGCAGATCAGCCGATCCATAATTTTTTTACTTTCCATATCCTTTTTCACTTCTTCAATTGCTAATAACTGATCCTCCGTTTCTTCATAAGGAAACAGCTCTTCAAATTCCTTTTGCCAAACCGTATCCTGTCCATAGGCAAATCCCTCCTGCTGCTGTCGGGCGGCATATAAAGCAACCAGATCCTTTGCTATTTCCTCCACGGCACCTTTTACTTTTTGTTTGGTTTTTGACCACTCCTGGGAACCCAGCTTATTTAATTTCAGTTTCTTCGTATCGGCTCCCGCGTATTTTTGGATCGTTTGTAATTGAGTTGCTAAAATATAAAGTACTCCGCCGGAGGCATATTCTATTTTCATGTAGTCTTTTACTATTTTTTCGACTTCTATTTTTTCAATCCCTTTGTAAATACCGATACCGTGATTTTCATGAACTACATAATCTCCGATTTTTAAATCCGTAAAGCTTTGTATTTTTTGGCCTTCATATACCCTGCGCTTTTTCTTTTTCTTATTTTCCTTACCGAAAATATCGCTTTCCGAAATGACGGCAAACTTAATCAAAGGATATTCAAATCCTTTGTGTATATTCCCGTTCATTACCATGACTTCGCCGCTTTTAATGCTGTGCTCCTTCTCGGCGGTATAGAAGCTGTTTATATCATACTGCTGCAGATCCTGGGCCAGTCTCCTGGCTCTGGTATAAGAAGCCGATATAAGGGCCGTTCTGTATCCGTTTTTTTTATATTGCTTTAAATCCTTGACCAAAATTTCAAAATTACCGTTATAGGAATTTATGGATTTTACATAGATATTGAATTTTTTATTACATTTCCATTCCGACCGGGAGGGCTCTAATGTGGAGAGCCCAATGCAATTATAGGCAGACAGCTTTGCCGTTATTTCCTTACTGCCCAATAAAGCATCTGCCTGTCCGGGAAGAGCATAGCCCTTTTCCAGGCGGTTCATCATGCTTTCCCTGAATTCCTGTTCCACAACTTCCGCTTTTTCCGATAAACGATTGGGTTCATCTAAAAAGATTAAGGTATCATCCTTGGGGAAATAATCCAAAAAGGATACCGCCTCCTCATAAAAATAGGTAATATAGCTGTCGAGTTCTTTTTTCCCGGCAGCTTCCGTCATTTCCTCTTCAAACAGTGCCAGGGCCTCCTTAAGACGATACGCTTCCTCCGTTTTAAAATTTTCTCTCAGCTTATTGATACATATTTTTGCTTCCGCCTTAATT
>CAMJWQ010000122.1 GCA_946409475.1 uncultured Lachnospiraceae bacterium | reverse complement strand
ATCCTGCCGCAATATTCCGAGTAAGTAACCTCCGTATATTTTTTAAAGCATTTGCTGAAATAATTAGGATCCGGAATGCCTACCTCTGCTGCCGTCATATACATTGGTTTTTTCATTTTGGCTAATTTCTTAGCCTCCTCCATACGTATTGCCAGTAAGAATTCCACAAAATTTAAGCCCTTTTCCATTTTAAATTTTCGGCTCAGATAGCTTGCATTAAAGCCAAATTCCATAGCCACCTTGGTCAAATTCAAATCTGAAACGGAAAAATTGGTTTTAATATAATCTTCTATTTTAACCATAGGGGATTCATTATTGTTTTCAGTCCCCTTTTCCTCCGCAAATACACGTTCTTCTTTATCCAATTCCGATTTCATCTCAAGCAGCAGGTCGTTTATATCTTTTTTCACAATAGGCTTTAGCTGATAGCTGGCCACACCGATACCAATACACTCTCTGGCATATTCAAATTCATCGTAAGCCGTCAGTATAATTATTTTTAACATGGAATACCTTTTAATTGCCAGCTTGGAAAATTCAATACCATCCATAAATGGCATACGAATATCCACAAAACAAATATCCGGTTTGATTTCATCTATGGTATTAATAGCTTCAATACCGCTGGCAGCTTCTCCTGCAAACTCCATACACAGCCTTTCCCAGTCTATGGCAGCGCGGAGCAGTTTTCTGATACCCGCTTCGTCATCTATGATCATTACCTTATACATAACCATCCCCCCCAAATACAAAACCCTGTTAATAAATAACATATATCCGGCATTATTGTATCAGACATAAAATTACTCTGGTAAATTCACCTTCCTTACTTTCTACCCGGTAAGAGCCTTTTGTTCCTGCAAAATACTGAAATCTCTCAATTGTTTTCTTAAAGCCGAAATTTTTGCCGTTGTCATCCATAAGGTGCTCTAATTCACTGTTAGTCATGCCTATACCATTATCATAAATTTCAACATATGCCTGCGTCTCTTTTTTATATACGGATATCTTAATGATTCCCTTCTCTCCCTTAAGCCGGATTCCATGATACAGGCTATTCTCTACCAGCGGCTGCAGGATCAGCTTCGGCAGCTGCAGATGTAAGCAGCCTTCGTCTATGGCATATTCATCCGTAAAAATGTCACCATATCTTAATTTTTGTATCTTTAGGTAATCCTTCACAATTTCCAATTCTTTATCCAATGTCACTTCATTGCTGCCCTTACTTAAGAACTTTCGATAAAAGCTTCCCAAGGTCTCCAGGGCATCATAAACTTCATCCCTGCTGCCGTCCAGGGATAAGCCGGCAATCATTTCAATCGTATTATATAAAAAATGCGGCTTAATCTGTTCCTGTAAAATATCTATTTCCGCCCGCCGTATATATTTTTCTTTATTTACCAGCTGTTCGATAAGCCGGTTGGTTTCCACCAGCATTTCATTATAGCTGTTTTTTAAAAGGCCTATTTCATCGTTACTTCCCTTTATACTTACCCTGCGCAGCCAGCCGTCCTTAACATAGGACATGGAATCCACCAGCTTTTGGATGGGAGTCGTAATATACACGGAAATAAAGGTACCGATTCCTATCAAAACGAGCCCCGTTAATAAAATGATAAATATTAAGGATAAAGTTACCTCCCTGGATATGTTCTCCGCTAAAGAAATTTCTTCATAGGATATTAAGATAAACGAGGTCTTCGGCACCTTATAATAACAGTAAATCGTTTTATTAAAAAACCCGCCCTCCATTTTTTCATTAAATTTTTCACTGCCAATTTTAATATTATCAAATTTAGCAGACTCTACATCCCTGCAGATTATATTTCCCTTATTGTCCATATAAGCAAAGTGCTTTCCGTTTCCCAGAGAATCCTCATAGGTAGCTTCCATAACGGATAAGGGAAAATTAACTGCTAAAATCCCAACCTTTTCTATGGTATCCACATCATTAATATTTCTTATTAAAGATACTACCTCCTTATTATAAGCAGTTCTAAATACCCCGTCTCCGTTAACTCGAAGAACAAAGCCGCCATCCTTTTCGTTAATTTCCTTCATCCACTCCTCACTGCGAAACAGCTCCTCATCTACATAGGTTACGCCCTTACCTACTGTCAGATAAGAACCGTCATTACGGAAAACGAAGACCGAGCTTGCTTCCGGATAAGCATTCTGTATATCGTAAATGCCATAAATGGCATTGCTGTAATCACTTAGGTTTTGATCCGGCTGCCCTGTTAAATAGGAAAGCACCCTTTGGTTGGTCAGTAATAAACGGCTGTAATTATTCACTTTCTCAATCTCCGCCGTTAAGCTGCTGCCAATTGTATAAATCGATTTTTTATTATTTTCAATGGCATAGGCATATATCTGCTTTCGTAACACAAAAGCAAATATTAGAAACAGGGCGACTAAATAAATGGTCAATATAACCAGAAAAAGAAAGCGGACTTTATGTTTCAGCTTCATTTCTGAAAACATTTCCTTAACATGTCTTTCCATGTCAACCTTCCCCTTCCTCTCCTGCTTATGTAAAATTATCCTTTCACTGCTCCGGCTGCCATACTTTCCTGTATTTTCCGGCTCATGAAGCAATAGACTAATAACGTAGGGAATGTTGCAATGACTAAAGCTGCGCCAATAGGTCCCCAATCCGTCGTATAGGAGCCGCACAATGTCTGAATTCCTACCGGTAATGTCCTGTAATCGGAATTACTGATAAAGGTAACCGCAAACATTAATTCATTCCATGCCTGTAAAAAGACGAATATGGCCAGTGTGGAAAGACATGGCTTCATCATAGGCATAATAATTTTATAAAAAATCTGATACACATTGCAGCCGTCTATACATGCCGCTTCCTCTAATTCTTTTGGGATACCCTCAATAAAGCTGGAGGCTATGAGAATGGACATTGCCAGGGCAAAGGCTGCATAAGGTATGATAAGAGCCTGATAGGAGTTGGTCATTTTCAGTTTACTGAGAATAAGGAAAACCGGCAGAATGGCAGCATGAATGGGAATGGTCAAACCTAACATAATATAATTATTTACCAAAGCTCTGCCTCTCCAGATCATCCTGGTCAGGGCATAGGTTGCCATAAGGGAAAAGATCACGGTTATGGCAATGGTAAAACCGGTAACAATGACACTGTTCAAAAAATATTTTGCTATATTTCCCACCTTAAGTGCGGCGGCATAATTTTCCCAAAGCCATTGCCTGGGTAAGCCAAACATATTCTCACCGAAAATTTCACTGTTATCCTTTAGTGAAAAGGTAAACATCCAATAGATGGGAAACATTTGAATTAATGCCCATATGATAAGTATAACATAATTTATTTTTCTGCCTATACTAATATTTTTATGCTTATTCATATTGTTTCCCTCCTATGGAAAAGGCCTTCTTAATCAGGATGGCAAAGAAGAAACAAATAAATATAATGAATATGGCAATGGAGCTGCCGAAGCCATAACGGTTTCTTCCAAAGATCATGGATACCATCAGGGTACTGGGAACTTCACTGGCATGGGCCGGGCCTCCGTTTGTTAACACATATATCATATCAAAGGCCTTCAGGGAGCCTGTTACCGCAAAAATGGCACAAACCTGGATGACGGGCTTTAATAAGGGTATGGTGATATATCTGGCAGCCTGCCAGCCATTTGCTCCGTCAATTTTAGCGGATTCCGTTAATTCCTTTGAAATGGACTTGATGCCTGCATATAGTAAAAGCATATGATACCCTACATACTGCCACAGTATAGGTATGAAGACGGCTATTAATGCCGTACTTTTCTCTCCCAGCCAAACCCTCGTTAAATTATCAAGACCCAGATTCCTGAGTATGGTATTCACTACCCCATATTCCGGATTATATATTTTCATCCATAGCTGACCGATGACTACCGTTGAAATTAAAACGGGAGTGAAAAATAAGGCAACAAAAAATTTTTCTCCTTTCACTCCCTTTGCTAAAACTATGGCTAAAAATAAGGAAACCGGCAGCTGTATAAATACAGATAATGCCGCTAATAAAAATGCATTTCCTAAAGTTTTTGGAAATCCTGCTGATTTTGAGGTAAATAATTCCATGTAATTTTTAAACCCCACAAACGTGGCATCCGTCATACCGTTCCAATCAAAAAAGCTGTAGTATGCAGACATGAATATGGGAAATACTACGATAACGGTAAATAGCAGCAATGCCGGAGCGAGAAAAATACAGATTGCTTTTTTATCTTTCCATACTTTATTCATGACAACCTCCCTTTACTTTTTAAAAAACCTCCCATAGGATATCTATTGCTATTTATCCTATGGGAGATATTTCATTTCAAATTGTATGTAGGAAAAATAAGTAACTGATTTTTAGTTTTCAAGCTGAGCTGCCATAGCCTCTACAAATCCTTCAGGTGTCAGATCCCCGATATATAATTGCTGTAATAAAGCCAAATATTCTCCGGCATCTTCCGAGGTCATTAAGGTATCAAACCATAAGGTAAAGGAAGTAGCGCTTGTCGTATAATCAGCTATTTTTTGTGTCATGTCATTTACTTCACCGGCATCATAATCCACTGTCCAGGCGGGTATTCCCGCACCGTCTAGGTAGGAATAATGGGAAATGGCTCTTGTCAGTTCAAATACGGCTGCCGCTGCCAGATCCGGATGCTCCGATGATGCACTTGCCATTAAGGTATCGGAAGCACCGCCCATAAAATCCGTAATGGCCGCATTATCCTTGTTAATAACAGGAATGGGGGCCACATCAAAATCCGCAGGATTTTCGGCATCTGTCTGAATGGAACCTGCCATCCAGCTGCCCGTAATATACATGGGAACCGTTCCGTTATAGAATAACTGGCATGCTTCATCATTGGAAAGACCGGTAGCACCTTCGATAAATGCTCCCATATCTGCCAATTCCTTCACTTTTTTTGCAGATTCCAGGAAATCAGGATCATTATAGCTGATGCCTTCCGTTCTCGTTATGGCTGCCGCCGTTTTTTCAGGTCCGGCAGATTTTAAAGTCAACGCGTCATGAGTCATGGCCAGTACCCAGGTATCTTTCACACTGATTCCGATAGGAGTAATGCCGTCATCGATAAAAGCCTGGCATACATTTACGAAATCCTCATAGGTTTCCGGTGCCTTTAAGCCCTTTTCATCAAACATTGCCTTATTGTAAAACAGACAGGAAACGGGCGTACAGATTGCCGAACCATAGATGACGCCATCATAGGTGGCATTCGCCAAAACTGTCTTCGTTATGCCGTCTTCATATTCGGGATAGTAATCATCCAGAGGAAGCACCTTGCCTGATTCCACAAAGGATTGGGAAAATCCTCCGCCCCAGGTGAAAAATACATCCGGAAGCTCATTTGCCGCTACTGCTGATTTAATCTTTGTCTTATAGGATTCATTTTCAAAGGTTTCAAAATTAATGGTTACACCGGGATGATTCGCTTCAAACTCTTCGATTGCTTTTACATAAGCAGGATGGAAAGCATCACTCTCCGTTGCGATAGACCAAAGTGTTAATGTTACCTCCTCCGTAGTTTCTTCCGGGTCGGAAGCCGTTTGTGCATCTTCCGTTTTCGTATCGGCTGCTTTCTGCGTACCTGCCTCATCGGTGGCAGTTTTGCTGCCGCAGGCAGCCAAACCCAAAGACAGGGTAACCAGTAATAATAAAGCTGTTACTTTTCTAAAACTATTCATAAATCCTCCTTTTCATAATACTACGATCAAAGTACCAAAAGGGATAAGCACCTTTGCTATTTTAATCATGATATAATTAATACCCTACGTGTACTATTGTAGATGATTACGGCTTTTAGAAACATAGACATATTTTACACCATATAGTAACTTTTTTACCTTTTATTATTGTGATTTTATCACTGATTTTTATGATGTGTATTGTTATACTCTGTTTATCACAGCTTGCTCCCTATCTGCTGTCATCAATACATTACATTATGAGGTGGTTTTATGCGTAATCATAAATATTTATTTATCATAACCCTTGGATTCTTTCTTCTGGGGTTTGTAAACATTCATTTCGCACTATTGGGCTTTCTTTGTATGATAATTCCTTTTGTACTGCTTTTTCGCACTAAGAAAAAAACCTGGTGCCAGGGATATTGTCCCAGAGCAAGTCTTTATACGGCCTGTGGCAAGGGCAAGAAGTGGCCTTCCATAAAAACGCCCAAATTCTTTATAAACGGAAATATGAAATGGATTATGTTAACTTATTTTGGAACCAGCTTGTTTTTTATAATCATGACCACCATTGGTGTTGCAAGAGGAATGCGCCCTTCTATGGAATACCTGAGATTCCTGATTGTATTTCCCATTCCCTTCTCCATGCCCCAATTATATCCTGCCATGGAAACCGTGCCGTGGGTCACTCATTTGTCCTATCGGTTATATTCCATGATGATGACAACGACTTTTCTGGGATTCCTTCTGGCTCTTATTTATAAGCCAAGAACCTGGTGCACCATTTGTCCCATTACTACGGTTTCTGATATAATTTTAAAAAAATAGAAAAAGAAGGCTTGGGAAAAAGGCGACCGGAATGGTGTGGAAAAATTTATGAAAGGAAAAAGCCATATGATAAAAAATATAAAATCTTTATTAAGAGCAGGTATCCTGCTTGGAACAGTTACCGTTTTATTAACCGCCTGCTCCTCAAATAATGATGCAGACACTGGTGAAGCAAACAGCTATCAGACGATTACAGCCGAAGAAGCAAAAAAAATGATGGATGATACAGAGAGCATTATTGTTTTAGACGTGAGAACGCAGGAGGAATACGAGGAAGGACATATTAAGGATTCCCTCCTCATTCCTGATTATGAAATCACGGAAACTGCCGAAACTGTCTTAACGGACAAATCTGCCGCCATTTTAGTATACTGCAGGAGCGGAAGAAGAAGTGCCAATGCCTCCCAGGCCTTGGCTGATCTGGGATATGAAAATGTATATGATTTCGGAGGCATTATCGACTGGCCATATGATGTGGTAACGGAATAATAAGGTGAGTTGATTTTATAAAAAAGTGTCGAAGACACTTTTTTATCTTCTCGGCATGCTATGAATTGCCCCACCCAAACAGTCCTCCAATGCTTCTCCTATGCCTTCATTATAGGTGGGGTGAGCCCGCATGCCCTTTAATAATTCTTCAGCCGTTAAACGGTTTGCCATGGCTGTCACCATTTCTCCTATCATATCCGTAGCACGGGCACACATCATTTGAGCTCCCAGAAGAACATGGCTTTCTTCATCAATTATCACCTTTATGAATCCTCTTTCTTCTTTCGTCAGTAGGGACTTTCCGTTTGCATTCATTACAAATTTTCCTGTCATTACCGTAAGGTCTTTTTCCTTCGCCTCCTCTTCCGTAATCCCAACACTCGCTATTTCCGGCTCCGTATATACGCAGGAGGGAACTATCCCGATATTCACAGATGGTAGACCACCATTCATTTTTTCAACGGCACAGATTCCCTGAGCGCTGGCCAAATGTGCCAGCTGCATGCCCCCAGTCACATCGCCGACGGCATATACGCCCGGCAGACTGGTTTGGAAGTCCGCATCTACCGCTATTTTTCTTCCCTCCGTTTTAATAGAAAGACCATCCTCAAATAAGCCGTCCGTATTGGGAATCCTGCCTGCCGCAACCAGGATATACTCCGCTTTAATCTCCTGTTCCGATTCCTTTTCCTTATAGGAGCAAATGAGACCGCTTTCCTCCTTACGGATTTTTTCTACAAAAGAACCTGTATGGATATCCACGCCACGTTTTTTTAATAGCATTTTAAGGTTCCGGGATATTTCCTTATCCATATTGGGCAAAAGCCTTGGCATCGCTTCTATTATCATGACCCTGGTACCAAAAGTGGAAAAGACAGAAGCAAATTCCACTCCAATGACTCCGCCGCCAATAATCAGCAGACTTTCGGGCACACGGTCTAAGGAGAACAAACCATCACTTGTCAGGACACCGGGAAGCCCGATTCCATCAATCGGGGGCAAAAATGGCTTTGATCCTGTTGCCAGCAGAATTTTCTCCGCTTGGTATATTTGCTCCGTTCGCTCTTTTTGCTCTGCCTGGTCTGTTTGATCCGTTACATCATTATTTCTTATTTCATGTCTTACAGAAACCAAGCCGTCCTTTTTTAACCTGCCCGTTCCTTTAATATAGGTTATTTTATTTGCTTTCAACAGCTGCTCAATTCCCTTACACAAGGTCTCGGAGGTCCCGGTTTTATAAGACAGGATTTTTCCATAATCAAAAGTCACTTTCTCGGCTATAATCCCGAAGGCTTCTCCTTCCATCATACTCCGGTATAAGGAGGCGGCATGAATCATTGCCTTTGCCGGTATACAGCCCCGGTGCAAGCAGGTTCCGCCCGCTTCTCTGTTTTCTATCAGGGCCGTTTTCATTCCCAATCCGGCTGCTTTAATAGCAGCCACGTAACCTCCGGGCCCCGCACCTATTACCAGTAAATCAAATTGCTCCTGCATCCTTTTTATCTCCTTTTTATAGCTCCGCTTCTTTCAGAAAGCCTTTCATGTCACTCAGTATATTTTGCTGCCCTTCATTTTCTACGGGAACCCTGTCCAAGCTCTTTATCATATCTTTCTTATCGTATTTACAGCCTTTTACATAAGAAGGGATACTTTCCATAAAGTCGGAATCCATAGCGTCGGAAAATATCTGCAGGTCCCCGATCATTCCCCGGTCCACCTGAATCTGCCAGGTAATGCCTCCCCAGGGAAAGCGCTTGGAAAGCTCATACTGGAAATCTATTTTCCGTCCGTATATCCACTCCCAGGA
>CAMJWQ010000121.1 GCA_946409475.1 uncultured Lachnospiraceae bacterium | reverse complement strand
TTTTGTGCCAGGTGGAAAATCGAACAGCTGCAAAAGTGACTTTTTTAATCGCCGCAGAGGTAGATGCTTTAATACGGCAGAACTAAAAAATTACCCTTATACTGTTGCAGAAGAAGAACTGATAAAAATGTGCGAATGAGGAGCAGACATGGACATAGACTATGAAAAATTGAAAAAACTGCATTATGGAGATAATACCTTTATATCTTACCTGGGAATTGAAATAACGGAAATCCGTAAAGGTTATGCGGAAGGTAAAATGAAAATCAGGCCGGAATTTTGCAACCCGCTGGGTTCGGTACATGGGGGCTGCCTTTTTACTCTGGCAGACACCGTAGGCGGCTATGCCGCCCTGTCACATGGTGAAGCGGCAACAACCATGGATGCCGGTTATCATTATCTGGCTCCCGCAATAGAGGCAAAAGAGATTTTAGCAGTCGCAGAAGAAGTGAAGCATGGGAAAAATGTATCTGTTTATGATGTCTGCTTATATGATGATAATAAAAAATTATTGGGAAAAGGAACATTCTCTTTTTTTCATTTAAAAGAGCAATAAGCTACCAAATTTTAAGAAGATGCTGCAGCAGCAGACTGACACCGGCAATAGCTATCCAACAGAAAAATCCCATTATTAAGGGCTTTTTACCGCCTTTAATAAGCTTGACAATATCGGTATTAAAGCCTATGGCGCCCATTGCCATAACAATGAAGAATTTGCTGAGCTGTTTGAAAAAGGAAAATAAGTGGTTTGCTGCAGATAATGCTTCTCCGTGACATAGGGTAACAGCTGCGGTTGTAATTATTGAGGTTAAGATAAAATACAGGATGAACATGGGAAAAATGGATATTAGGTTTACGGCAGAGCCTTTTCCTTCGGCAGCCGTATTATCTTTTTTAAGGCGCAGTAATGCCAAAAGCAAGGTAATAGGTATTATGGCCAGTGTTCTGGTAAGCTTTACAATAGTCGCATATTCAAGAACGGTTCCCCCTGTCTGATGCAGAGTATCCCAGGTAGAAGCGGCCGCAGTTACAGACGAGGTATCGTTAATGGCAGTACCTGCAAACAATCCGAAGCCTTCATTGGTTAAGCCGAGAAAGCTTCCCAAAGATGGAAAAATCAGTGCCGCTAATACGTTAAAAAAGAAAATAACGGAAACAGCCTGTGCTATTTCCTCATCATCGGCCTTGATAACAGGTGCCGCTGCGGCAATGGCTGACCCTCCGCATATAGAGGAGCCTACACCTATCAGGGCTGCCGTTTTGGAGGGAATATGCAATGCTTTATGTATAATAAATGCCGTCAGCAAAGCTGTGGATATGGTTGAAATGATGATCGGCAATGAGATGCTCCCCACTTTACCGACGGTGGCAATGTTAAGCCCGAAACCCAGAAGAATAACGGCGTATTGCAGGATTTTTTTAGAGGTAAAGGATATCCCTTCTTTTAAGGAGGACTTATCTTTTATGAATATAGTAATCAGCATTCCTGACAGGATAGCAATGACTGGTGAGCCAATAACCTCTAAAGGAGAAAAAAGCTTCACCAAAATCCAGGCAGGGACAGCTATGGCAACGCAGAAAACAACGCCCTTACCTTTTCTTTTTATAAAATCATTTATTTTTTGAATCATGAAAAATACACCTCTTATTAGAAAAAATTTTTGTTAAAGCAGATGGCCTTATCTGTCATAAAATCTCTTTGCCTCCCTACCGTAACACTATTTTATAATAATGAAAAATTATTTATATTTATATTTCCATAAATTCGTGTTATATTAAGTGCAAAGGTATCGTGGGGCCGTCCCCGGTTATAACACGATCAGTGAGCATGGCAGTAATTTTAAGACTGCGGTATAAGCCGGATTATTAATTGGGAGTGTATGATATTGCTGGATTTTAGAGTGGAGACTTTCCTGTGTGTATGTAAATATAGAAGCTATACGAAAGCAGCAGAGAAATTGAATTTAACACAGCCGGGAGTTTCTCAGCACATTCGTTATATAGAAAAGTACTATCAAACCAAATTATTTACATATGCCAATAAGACATTATTGCTCACGCCCTTTGGTGAAAAATTGAGAAGTGCCATGATTTCTGCTAAGCATGACAATCAGCATTTAAAGAACAGCTTTAGGGAAATGACTTCGGAAAAAAAGCATCTCAAGTTTGGCGCCACTTTAACGGTTGGTGAGTTTGCAATACCTCAAAAACTGTCCGGGTTTATGAATGAGAATCCCCAAATTCAGGTGGAATTAACCATTGCCAATACCTGTGAGCTTTTATCCCTGCTTAACGAGGGGACTATTGATTTTGCGGTAATTGAGGGTTATTTTCCTAAAAGTGAATACGATTACAGGCTTGTATCCGATGAAGAATATGTGGGTGTCTGCGGCGGAGCTTATCCATTAGATGAAATCCACAGGTTCGCAGACTTATTTGCTCATAGAATACTGGTAAGAGAGAAGGGATCGGGTACGAAGGAGGTCTTGGTAAATTACCTTTATGAGCATGGATATTCTCTGAATGACTTTTCCAATATTTCGGTTATCAATAATATCCATACGATAAAGCAGTTACTGGAAAACAACTGTGGTATTAGTTTTCTATATAAGACTGCCGTAGATAGGGAATTGAGGGCAGGAACCCTGAAACAGATTAGCATTAACGGTTTTCATGTGACCCACGAATTTAATTTCGTATGGAGAAAAAACAGTATTTTTAAAAATGAATATATAAGCGTTTATAGAGAATTGATGAAATAGAGAGATATGGAAAGGATAAGAGCTGCCGTACGGCAGCTCTTATCCTTTCCATATGAAACATATGTCATGGGGGAAAACAAATACCTGCATTATTAAATCTCCTAATCTGAAATTTTCACATGCTTTTTTATGGCATCAAAGCTTTCTTTACTAATGACATGCTCAATACGGCAGGCATCCTCCGCTGCAATTTTAGGGTCCACCCCTAATTCTTCAAGCCATGCAGTGAGTAAGTTATGTCTCTCATAAATCATATCGGCAATTTCTTTGCCCGAGTCCGTAAGATAAATATAACCCGATTCTGTTACGGTAATATGTCTGTTTTCTCTTAAATTTTTCATCGCCACACTGACACTGGATTTTTTAAAACCCAATTCCACCGCTATATCTATAGACCGCACCACCGGGAGTTTTTTGCTTAAGATTAAAATGGTTTCCAGATAATTTTCAGCTGATTCATGTACTATCATAAAATTCCCTCTTTCAATTATTTACTTGGTTAGTCCCTTGAAACTATTTTCGTCAGTATATCATATTAAACAAAGAATAGCAAATAATAACCAATAAATATGTGATAATGCTAAAAAATATTCATCATATCTTAATGATAAAATTTATCAAAATATTTATTGACTTAATTTAATGGTTAGATTATACTAACTATAAGAAGATGTTAATGAAAGTCATTATCAAATAGCTTAAATAAAATCTTACTAAGAAAGAAGATGAGTGGCATGCCTCTAACTATGGCAAAAGCAGGAGAAATGAATACGATTAAAAAGGTAGGCGGAAAAGAAGAAACAAGAAGGTTTCTGGAAAATCTGGGGTTCGTTGCCGGCGGTGCGGTTACGGTAGTATCTGAAATCAGCGGCAATATGATCGTGAATGTAAAGGAATCCAGGGTGGCTATTAACAAAGAGATGGCAAACAAGATAATAATATAAAGGAAGGCAAAAATATGAAAACGTTAAAGGAAACAAAATGCGGTGAAACGGTAACGGTAACAAAATTAAACGGTATGGGTCCCGTAAAAAGACGTATCATGGATATGGGAATAACGAAGGGAACGAATATTTTTGTGAGAAAGGTTGCTCCTTTAGGAGATCCTGTGGAAGTGACGGTAAGGGGATATGAATTATCCTTAAGAAAGTCGGATGCGCAAATGATAGAGGTAGAATAAATTTTGCCATATAGTTAGAGGGAACTAATTATAGTGAGCAAGTACAAACCAATCATGTTAATAGAAAATGCCTTGAAATAATGGCGGATAGGAGTTTGAAAATGGCAATAAAAATAGCACTTGCAGGAAATCCCAACTGCGGTAAAACAACATTGTTCAATGCCCTGACCGGTTCCAATCAATTTGTGGGAAACTGGCCGGGGGTTACGGTAGAGAAAAAGGAAGGAAAATTGAAGGGACATAAAGATGTCATTATTATGGATCTTCCCGGTATTTATTCCTTGTCACCTTATACCTTGGAAGAGGTGGTAGCAAGAAATTATTTAATTAACGAAAAGCCGGATGCCATTTTGAATATTGTTGACGGTACGAATATAGAGAGGAACCTGTACCTTTCCACGCAGCTGATGGAGCTTGGCATTCCGGTTATCATGGCTGTTAATATGATGGATATCGTGAAGAAAAACGGTGATCAGATACATATAGATAAGCTTAATAAAAAACTTGGCTGTGAAGTGGTCGAAATATCGGCGCTAAAAGGAACGGGAATTAAGGAGGCGGCCGAGAAGGCGGTTAAGCTGGCAAAGAATAAAGCAAAAACCCCTCCGGTTCATGAATTTACGCCTGTTGTAGAGAATGTGCTGCAGGCAGTCGAAGAGAAGCTGGGCTCAGACGTGCCGGAAGAACAAAAGCGGTTCTTTGCCATAAAATTATTGGAAAAGGACGATAAAATTTTTACGCAGTTGAGTAAAGCACCGGATGTAACCGGGGAAATTGAAGGCTTGGAAAAGGAAATGGATGATGATACGGAAAGTATTATTACCAATGAAAGATATGTATATATCTCATCCATTATTAAAGACTGCTATACGAGAAAAAATCATGAGCAGCTTACTTTATCGGATAAAATTGACCGGATTGTTACGAACCGTTTTTTAGCGCTCCCTATATTTGCGCTGGTTATGTTTGTTGTTTATTATGTTTCCGTAACAACTGTGGGAACCATAGCAACCGATTGGGCTAATGACGGAGTGTTTGGAGACGGATGGAGTCTTTTTGGTTTAGAAATCCCGGGTATACCCGTAGCTGTGGAAGCCGGATTGAATGCCATCGGCTGTGCGGATTGGCTGCAGAGTCTGATACTTGACGGTATTATAGGTGGTGTAGGTGCGGTACTGGGCTTTGTACCTCAAATGTTAATATTATTTATTTTCCTTGCTTTTCTGGAAGCCTGCGGGTACATGGCGAGAGTTGCCTTTATCATGGACAGAATTTTTAGAAAATTTGGTTTGTCGGGCAAATCCTTCATACCTATGTTAATAGGAAGCGGGTGTGGAGTTCCGGGAATTATGGCTTCTCGTACCATAGAGAATGACAGAGACAGAAAAATGACTATCATGACAACAACATTCATACCCTGTGGAGCTAAACTCCCTATTATCGCTTTAATAGCGGGAGCGTTGTTTAACGGAGCGGCATGGGTAGCGCCCAGTGCTTATTTCATTGGTATAGCGGCCATTATTGTTTCGGGCATTATCCTAAAGAAAACAAAAATGTTTGCAGGAGATCCGGCTCCCTTTGTTATGGAGCTGCCTGCCTATCATATGCCTACCGCAGGAAATGTATTAAGAAGTATGTGGGAGCGCGGATGGTCATTTATTAAAAAAGCGGGAACGATTATTTTGCTGTCAACTATATTTGTATGGTTTGCTTCCAGCTTTGGCATTGTAGACGGCAAATTTGGAATGGTAGAAGATTTAAGCGATGGTTTTCTTGCGAATATCGGCGGTTTATTAGCACCGGTTTTTGCACCTCTTGGCTGGGGTGATTGGAAATCATCGGTGGCGGCTATTACGGGATTGGTTGCTAAAGAAAATGTAGTAGGTACCTTCGGCATATTGTATGGATTTGCTGAAGTCGCAGAGGATGGTTCGGAAATCTGGGGTACCCTTGCAGGAAGTATGACCGCGGTTGCTGCCTATTCCTTCCTGGTATTTAATCTTTTGTGTGCGCCTTGCTTTGCCGCTATGGGTGCCATTAAGAGGGAAATGAATAATACGAAATGGTTCTGGTTCGCAATCGGATACCAGACAGGATTGGCCTATTTAGTATCTCTTTGTATTTATCAGTTAGGAACCTTAATTACAACCGGAGCTTTTGGTATAGGAACTGTTGTGGCATTTATCATTATTGCCGGCTTTGTATATTTATTAGTCAGACCTAATAAGGAAATTAATACTCTTCGATTAAAAGGTATGGCAGGAGTGAGGTAAAGATAAGCCTGTATCGAATCGGATGCAGGCTAAAGCTTATCATGTATGGGAAAGGAGCTATCATATGGGTACATTTATAATTGGAATTTTATTATTGATAATTGTAGCGGTTATCATAATGAGCATGGCAAAAGATAAAAAAAATGGAAAATCTCTTCAATGCGGCGAAGACTGCAAACATTGCGGCGGACATTGCCATTAACTAATATCACAGAATGTGGCCGGAGGTAACGTGTTGACGGATAAGCAGCTAAGCAGAATCAAAATGGATACTAAGAAACTTCATGATACGAGAAATTACCATAGAACAAAAATGCAGAAAGACATTATTATACAAGGGTTAAAGGATATGGGATGCCGTATTACCAAGCAGCGGCTTCTTATTATTGATATTATTCTTCAAAACGAATGTTCCTGCTGTAAGGAGATTTATTATAAGGCTTCCGGTATTGATCCCAGCATTGGAGTGGCAACGGTATACAGGCTTGTGAATACTTTGGAGGAAATAGGAGCTATCAGCAGAAAAAACATGTATAAAATTATGTATTCGGATAAGTGTAATATGAAAAATGCCTGTACTGTTGTGCTGGATGATGATACGGTATTTCAATTATCGGCGAAGAAATGGAATGCGGTTATGAAGGCCGGCCTGAGTGCCTGCGGCTATGTGACGGCGAGTCAAAATATCAGCTCCGTAACAATTAACGGGTGTGAATGCGAAGGAGAGGATTGCTAGGAAGTGCCGTAATTTATAATTTACTGTCCCAACCGTACAAAAGATAAGAAAAAGGACGATATTTCTTAACGGATAACGTGAGAAATATTGTCCTTTTATTCATGACAAGTGAGGCTGCCTGCAGGCTATGCATAAAATGAAATCAAATGTAAAAGAATATGCTATCAGCTTGACCCGGTTCAAAATCTGCTTTAGGAAAATATATGGAGACACACCTTATTCCTATTTAAAGACCTATAGAATGAATCTGGCGTCTGGATTATTATTGGAGGATAATCGAATTATTAAAGCCTTTATTGGGCAAAGAGGTTTCCAGGCATATGATGTGGCTGTATCTGGTGCTGGGAATCGGAGCTGCACTAATAAAAGTTATAAAAGAGGGGAAGCTAAAAATAGATGTTGTAAGCCGGCTGTCAATTAATGATAAAAAAACTCGATAGCAGGCTTGCATTTTCAGAAGAATTAGTGTAACCTAATAACAGTTAGATAAAACTAACTCTGTTTTGGAAAGGAGGAAGGCAATTAACAGGTGATTCCAATCGCTGATAATAAGATCCAAATGAATTTTGAAGCAAGACTGGCACTGCAATGCGCTCCTTTATTAACCGGTATTAAGGTGGCGACTATTTTAATCATCAATAAGGCAGATAAAGAGCGTACCTTGAGAATATTTAAAAATTCGGCCATATCCTATTACGTTCTTTATGAATCAATAACACGGGTGTCTTTTTTCTTTTATCACAGAGAAGAGCTGTTATCCTATCTGCATCATGAGCCGGTAGCAAAGACGATGAAAATGTTAGGATACCATAATGATAATTTACCGGAGATTTTAAATAAATTTTCAAAAAGATACGGCAGATATATGAAGCTGAAGGAGCTGTTTCCTCACGAAATGGGGCTGCTGTTGGGGTACCCGGTTAAGGATGTGCTTGGCTTTATTAACAATAGGGGTGAAAATTTTCTCTATATTGGTTATTGGAAGGTCTATGGTGATGTAACAAAAGCATTAGAAACATTTGAAAAATATAACAGGGCAAAGGAGTCGGTTATGCAAATGCTTTCACAAGGGGTGAGTATTCAACATATCATAAATCTTTATCATACAAACAGTAAATGCAATAAAATGGTAGTTTAGGAGGATAAGAGGATGAGTAAAATTATAGTGGCCTATTGGTCACAGAGCGGTAATACGGAAGCAATGGCAAATGCTATAGGAGAAGGTATCAGAGAGGCAGGCAAAGAAGCTGATGTCTTGGATATTGCAAGGGTTTCCCTGGAGGATTTAAAAAAGGCTGCATGCTTTGCACTTGGCTGTCCGGCCATGGGGGCTGAGGTATTGGAGGAAGCGGAAATGGAACCCTTTGTAACGGAGGTAGAGCAGTTTGCGGCCGGTAAGAATATAGCGCTATTTGGATCCTATGGCTGGGGTGACGGCCAATGGATGAGAGACTGGGAGGAAAGAATGACTTCTGCCGGAGCCCTGCTGGTGAACGGGGAAGGGCTTATTGCCCAGGAGGCGCCCGATGCTGAGGCGGTAGAAGCGTGTAAAAGCCTTGGCAGACTATTGGCAGGCTTAAATTAGGAATAAATAAAATTGGTTTTTAAGCCGTTGCGCAGGTAACGGCTTAGGTTGAAAAAACAAGCTTTTGCCCTAACAATGTGGTTTTACCCTCGCAAGCAAGTGAAATCATGCGTGTTAAAATGAAATAAAGAAAGGCTGGATAAGCAATGAGTATTGTAATTATCGGAGGGCATGACAGAATGGTCTGTCGGTACAAAAAAATATGTAAAAGCTTTAAATGCAGGGCAAAGGTGTTTACGCAAATGTCAGGCAACTTAAAAGAGCAGATTGGCAGTCCTGATTTAATCGTCCTGTTTACCAATACGGTTTCGCAT
>CAMJWQ010000120.1 GCA_946409475.1 uncultured Lachnospiraceae bacterium | reverse complement strand
GCGGTAAAGGACAGCAAGCAGGGAAAATCCATCTATATTGCTATGATGATTTTATTTGTTGTATCGCTTGGTATTACAACGGCCAGCGAACAGTTCATGGGGCCGTCTTTCAATGATGTTGCCGCTTCCGGCAGCATGGAAGGCAAAGAGGTCATTCACGGTGTGGGAGCTTCCACACTTTGGGCAACAGCCACAACGGCAGCGTCCAATGGGTCGGTAAACTCCATGCACGACAGCTATACACCACTCGGCGGTTTGATTCTCATGTTTCTGATGCAGCTTGGTGAAATTGTATTCGGCGGTGTGGGAAGCGGACTTTACGGAATGCTGGCCTTCGTATTGCTGACTGTGTTCATCGCGGGACTGATGGTCGGCAGGACTCCGGAATATTTGGGCAAAAAGGTCGAGTCCTATGATATGAAGATGGTATGTCTGATTGTCCTTACCCCTCTGATGTTTACGCTGCTTGGCACCGCTGCCGCCGTACTGATGCCTGCCGCGTCATCCTGGCTGACAAATTCGGGAGCTCACGGTTTTTCGGAAATTCTGTACGGTTTTTCCTCCATGGGGAATAATAACGGCAGCGCTTTTGCAGGCTTCAACGCGGACACCGTATTCACCAATGTTACCGGTGGAATTATCATGCTGCTGGTTAGGTTTATTCCAATGGCAGCCGCCATTTTCCTTGCCGGCAACATGGCGCAAAAGAAGACGGTTGCGGTCAGTGAAGGAACCTTATCTACGGCTAACACTTTGTTTGTAGGACTCTTAATCGCCGTTATCCTGATCGTCGGCGCGCTGAGCTTTTTACCGGCGCTGGCTTTAGGACCAATTGCCGATTATTTTACAATGCGATAGAGAGAGGTGATTAGAATGGAAAAGAAAAGTGTTAATAAAGATATTTTTATAGATTCAATGAAGCAATCCTTTGCAAAATTGGCTCCCCGTACGCAGGTAAAAAATCCTGTCATGCTAGTGGTATATATAGGCGCCTTCCTGACAACCATCCTGTGGTTTCTGTCCTTTGTGGGAATACGGGATGCAGGCAGCGGATATATTTTAGCCATTGCCCTGATCCTGTGGTTTACAGTGTTATTTGCCAATTTCGCCGAGGCAATCGCGGAAGGACGCGGACGCGCACAGGCTGATACACTGCGTAAGGCGCGAAAGGATGTCAGGGCAAGAAAATTAAAATCTGCGGATAATATTAATGATTATTCAGAAGTATTGTCTGCTCAGTTAAAAAAAGGAGACATTGTCTACGTTCAGGCCGGCGGGCAGATTCCTATGGACGGTGAAGTTATAGACGGTGCGGCTTCTGTGGATGAAAGTGCCATTACAGGCGAATCGGCACCTGTTATCCGTGAATCCGGCGGCGACAGAAGTGCGGTAACCGGTGGAACGACACTGGTATCCGACTGGTTAATTATAGAAGTGACGGCAGAGGCGGGAGAAAGCTTCCTTGACAAAATGATCTCCATGGTAGAGGGTGCTTCCAGAAAAAAGACACCCAACGAAATTGCTCTGCAGATCCTGCTGGTAACCCTTACCATTATATTTCTAATTGTCACTGCAACGCTGCTGCCCTTTTCTGATTTTGCCAGTAAACAGGCGGGAGCAGGTTCGGCTATCTCCATTACCAATGTCATTGCCTTACTGGTGTGCCTTGCACCTACAACAATCGGTGCATTGCTTTCCGCTATTGGTATTGCGGGAATGAGCCGCCTTAATCAGGCAAATGTACTTGCAATGAGCGGGCGTGCCATAGAGGCTGCCGGGGATACGGATGTGCTTCTTCTTGATAAGACCGGCACCATCACCCTTGGCAACCGGCAGGCAAGTGAGTTTCTGCCGGTGAAAGGAGTGACGGAGCAGGAATTGGCAGACGCCGCACAGCTTTCCTCTCTTGCTGATGAAACAGCCGAAGGCAGAAGCATTGTGGTTCTGGCAAAGGAGAAGTTCGGGATTCGCGGCCGCGAACTTTCCAGGCTGGGTGCAACTTTTGTACCGTTCACTGCGAAAACCAGAATGAGCGGAATTGATTATCAGGGGGTTGAACTTCGTAAGGGGGCAGCCGAAGCCGTAAAATCCTTTGTATCACAGAAGGGAGGTACTTATCCGGAAGAATGCGAGCAGATAGTAAGACGTGTTGCAGGAGCCGGAGGTACACCGCTGGTGGTCGCAAAGGACGACCGGGTGCTGGGTGCCGTTTATTTGAAGGATATTGTAAAGAATGGCGTAAAGGAGCGGTTTGAAGATCTGCGCAAGATGGGCATTAAGACCATCATGATTACCGGTGACAATCCCATGACTGCTGCAGCAATTGCGGCGGAGGCAGGCGTAGACGATTTTTTGGCGGAGGCCACGCCGGAAGCAAAGCTGGCACTCATCCGCGATTATCAGGCAAAAGGCCATTTGGTAGCGATGACAGGTGACGGGACAAACGATGCGCCGGCACTGGCACAGGCGGATGTGGCTGTCGCAATGAATACGGGAACACAAGCTGCAAAAGAAGCAGGCAATATGGTTGATCTTGACTCCAGCCCCACCAAGCTCATTGATATCGTAAGGATTGGAAAGCAGCTGCTGATGACCCGGGGCTCATTGACTACCTTTAGTGTGGCAAACGATGTTGCCAAGTATTTTGCGATTATTCCGGTGCTGTTCTTTGGGATATATCCGCAATTGGCAGCCTTGAATTTTATGAGTCTGACCAGCTCCACCACGGCGATTCTTTCCGCGATCATATATAATGCGCTGATTATTGTCGCACTTATTCCGCTTGCACTTAAGGGCGTAAAATACCGGGAATTACCTGCCGGTAAACTGCTTAACCGAAATCTGTTAATTTACGGACTTGGCGGCATCGCAGCACCCTTTGCTGCGATTAAACTGATTGATATGCTGCTTACTGTCTGCGGCATTGCGTAAGGAGGACCGATATGGGCAAAACATTTAAATTATTTCGACCGGCATTATTATGTTTTTTTGTTATGACAATATTATGCGGCGTGATTTATACGGCGGCTGTTACAGGTATTGCACAGCTAATATTTCCTAATCAGGCAAACGGAAGTATGATAACAGTTACATTAAGTGATGGCACACAAAAAGAATATGGTTCCGCATTGATTGCACAGGAATTTACAAAGCCTGATTACCTAATTGGCAGGCCTATGGGTACAACTAACATCTCCCCGGTAAGCGAGGAGCAGAAGACAAAGGTTCAGGAGCGTATCGATTGGCTGCACTCTCTTGACCCGGACAATACTGCGGATATCCCCATGGATCTTGTTACAGTCTCGGGCAGCGGTGTTGACCCCAATATCACGCCGGCGGCAGCGGAGTACCAGGTAGCGCGTATCGCCAGAGAAAGGGATATGAGCGAGGACGACGTGAGAGCCATCATTAAAAAATATAGCAGCGGACGTTTTCTTGGATTTATTGGCGAACCGGCTGTAAATGTTTTAAAAGTCAATTTGGCACTCGATGGCCTGCTGTAAAATATTCGGTCCGTTCCGGAGCAGTCTGCTCTATTTTGGATAGCATACAAGACAGCCAAGTCCCTCATGAGTGAGGGATTCGGGGAGCCGAGAAAGTATATGCTGGAGGCCATATACTTCTGCGCGGCCTCTGGCTTCCCCTTTGGATCGTATGTTTAAAATTTAATTAGAATATGATATGCATGGTATCGCCATGTGGTCAGGAGAGATGAACCATGAATCTTTTTACCAATAAAGAAACGGATTATACGGTGATCATCGGATGTGGTCATTTAGGCGCTGCGCTTGCTGCGGCTATATCCGGCAGAGGAAGGAATGTTTTGATAATTGACCGTGACGAAGATTCTTTTCATAAGTTATCATTATCTCTATTCTCAAACGTTGTTACTCTTACAGGAGATGGTACGGATATGGAAGTGCTTAATTGGGAGCAAATCAGGAAAGCCTTATGGGTTGTTATAGTTACAGGAAATGACAATACCAATATTATGATTGCTCAAATGGTTAAGGAAATATTAAAGAAGGATTGTGTTATGGCAGGGGTGCATGATCCACAGTGTGAATGCTTATATCATGAGTTCGGTATACGCATGCTCTCCCCTGTTGCTCTATTTGCAAATGAAGTTTGCAATTGGTTAATGGAGAGTTCGTAATTTGCACCGTAACTCAATATAACCATAAAAAGAGGGGAGCGCTCTATCACTCTATTTTAGTGATTTTGCGCTCCTCTCTTTTTAATAATTCATGACAAGTGAGGCTGCCTGCAGACTCATCGTGTTTAAATTAATGTGTAAAATATTGACATTTAATGTGCATTTTATATAATGAGATTAATTACTCAAAAAAGAGAATGAAAGAAAGAGCAACCAATAAGGAACCGAAAGAAATTACGCTGTTAAAAAAAGATATCCGTAACGGTGGTTTTAAAAATGGGTATGATTTGGAAAAACATTTGAAAGTAAGGTCTCTTAGAGACAGCTATGAATTGAAATAAAACAAAGGAGCAGAGTTATGGGAATTACGTATTATAATCAGGAAAGAGTTTTAAAATTAGATACCAGATCTGCCAGCTATCTGATTGGAATAGTTGATGAGGAAAACTTTGTAGGACATATTTATTTCGGGAAAAAAATAGATGACTTCGACCTGCAATACTTATTGCGGATCAAGGAAGCCCCCTTTGTACCGTCAAAAAATAATGGAGACAGACTGTCATTTTACGACTCCTTTCCATGGGAGTTTCCTACTCATGGGATAGGTGATTTCAGAGAAGCCTGCATGGCGGTTGAAACAAATCTTGGGCATAGTGCGGTTAAACTGGGATATGTATCTCATAAAATATATAAGGGGAAACCAAAGCTTAAGGGTCTTCCTGCCACCTTCGGCAGTGAAGAAGAATGCACTACCTTGGAACTGCTCTGTATCGATGATGCTCTTGAATTTGAGGTGACCTTAATCTATACGGTATTTGAAGACATTGATGCGGTGGTCAGAAGTGCACTTATAAAAAATGCAGGTGATAAAGTATGTTACCTTACAAAAGCCTTATCATTATGCCTGGATATGGACGATAAGGCTTTTGATATGATATCATTACACGGTTCCTGGGGAAGAGAAAGGCATATCCAAAGACAGGCAGTCGGTTATGGAAAAAAGGTGATATCTTCACTGAGAGGTGAGCCCGGTCATCAGGACCACCCATTTTTTGCGTTGGCAGGAAAGAATTCCACACAGGATACCGGTGAGGTGTATGGCTTTCATTTTGTATATTCGGGTAATTTTATGGCCGGAGTAGAAAAAAACCAATTTGATAACATTAGAGCAATAATGGGTATTAATCCCTGTGACTTTAAGTGGAAGATGGAAAAGGATTCATATTTTCAAACTCCGGAGGCAGTCCTTGTTTATTCCTGCGATGGTATAGGCGGCATGACACGACAATTTCATGACCTTTATAGGAAGCATTTAATACGGAGCATCTATAAGGATAAAAAGAGACCGGTTTTAATGAACAACTGGGAGGCAACCTATTTTGAGTTCGATACGGATAAGCTGTTAAGCATAGCCAAAGAAGCCGCAAAGGCCGGAATGGAAATGCTTGTCATGGACGATGGCTGGTTCGGTAATAGAAATAGTGATGACTGTGCTCTTGGTGATTGGACCGTAAATGAGAAAAAGATAAAGGGAGGGCTTAAGTATCTCGCAGATGAAGTAAATAAGCTTGGTCTTAAATTTGGTATCTGGTTTGAACCGGAAATGATTTCTCCCGATTCCGATCTTTACCGCAGACATCCGGAATGGGCAATTGCTATTACGGGAAGAACGGCAGGACTCGCCCGGAATCAATACGTCCTTGATATTACCAGAAAAGAGGTGCGTGACTATGTATATGAACAAATTTCCTCCATTCTGAAAAGCGCCGATATAGAGTATGTAAAGTGGGATATGAACCGCCCGCTGTGTGACATGGGAAGCGGTGCATTGCCTGCTGACCGCCAGGGAGAAATGTATCATCGCTATGTTTTGGGATTATACGAATTACAGGAAAGGTTAATCAATGATTTTCCTTACCTTTTATTGGAGAACTGCTCGGGAGGAGGTGCGAGGTTTGATCCGGGCATGCTTTATTACAGCCCTCAAATATGGTGCTCGGATGATACGGATGCCATTGAAAGACTGGTAATACAGGAAGGAACGGCTATGGTGTATCCCCTGTCTGTCATGGGAGCCCATGTTAGTGACTGCCCTAATCATTCCGCGGGCAGAATAACACCCTTTGAAACCAGGGGATATGTGGCGATGGCAGGAACCTTCGGTTATGAGTTGGATATAACCAAAATTTCTGAGGAAGAAAAGCAAATGATACCGGAACAAATTGCTCTTTATCATAAATATCATGATTTAATAAGAACAGGCGATTATTATAGAATTGCTTCCTATTCGGAAAATCATGCATTTGACTGCTGGCAGATTGTTTCGAAAGACAAAGGTGAAAGCCTGATCACATATGTACAGGTACTAAACAGAGCTAACTGCCGCAGCAGACAGATTTGCTTGAAAGGCTTGTCACCGGATAAAAAATACAAGCTAAGCACATCTGAAAAAGTTTATTTCGGCAGTACGCTTATGTATGCCGGAATATTAATAAATAATCCATGGGGGGATTTTAAGGGCGGATTGATACATATTACGGAATCAATTTCATAGATAGCGGTTATAAAAAATATGCTGCTGAGTGGAAGTATTCTCTTGAAAAAGTATGTAATTGACAAATGAATCATTATTAATTACAATTAAGTTAGTTAAAATAAAGTTAAAAATCACTTAATAAAAACTAAAAGAGGAATTAATATGGCAAAGAAGGTTAAAATGGCGGATATTGCTGCCATATGTAAGGTTAGTACGGTGACTGTCTCGAAAGCCCTGTCTGATCAAAAGGGAGTAAGTGAGGAGATGCGTGAGAAGATTAAAAAACTTGCGTATCAAATGGGGTATAAACAACCTTCTGTTATAAAACGTGAGGCGCCAGGCTATAATATAGGTATTATTGTTCCGGAGCAGTACTTTGGTAAATATGAGTCTTTTTATTGGCAGATGTATCAGGAATTGGCTACTAAGATTGTTCAAAAAGAGTGCTTTTCCATGCTGGAAGTGATCAGTGCCGATAATGAAATTAATTTAGAATTACCGAAATTAATTAAGGAAAAAAAGGTAAATGGATTTATTTTGATGGGACGGCCAAAAGATGAATATATTAAAAAACTAAGAGCCGAAAGTACCATACCATTTGTATGCCTTGATTTTTATGACAAAACAGGTAACTGTGATTCTGTCATTTCGGATGGGTTTTACGGAACCTATATGCTTACAAATTATTTGTTTGAAATGGGGCATGAAGATATTGCTTACGTAGGAACTTTATTATATACAAGCAGTATTACAGACCGCTATTTCGGATATTATAAATCTATGATGGAACACGGTAAAAGCGTGCGGGAGGAATTAGTCATAGATGATAGAAGCTGGACCAATGGAGTTGTAGGTGACATTTCCTTAAAAATGCCGCAAAAAATGCCAACTGCTTTTGTATGTAATTGTGATTTGACCGCAAGTGTATTAATTAAGACATTAGGAGAAGCAGGATATAAAATACCCAAGGATATATCAGTTGTTGGGTTTGATAATTATTTATATCCGGGATTGTGTGATATTGGGATAACTACATACGATGTAGACGTAAAAGAAATGGCACGTAAAAGTATCAATATATTGCTTAGAAAAATACAAAGTGATTATTCTAAATTGGGTGTCAGAATTGTACAAGGACATATTGTTTATAAAGAAAGTGTGAATAAAATCTTTAATACTCTTTCGTAACTGAGTACGCCGGTGTTTGATTCCTATAGGCCAGAGGAGTCACACCGGTTTGTTTTTTGAACATACGAATAAAATGACTGGTATTCAAAAAACCTACCATACTACCGATTTCATGAATTCTTTTATCTGTATTTAAAAGTGCTTCTTTGGAAACCTCTATTCTTTTTTGATTTAAATATTGAATGGGAGATATACCGAACCGATCGGTAAATTCATGACAGATTTTAAATTTACTAACATGGTATTCGGCCTCCAGCTGATCTAAAGAAAAATCATTCCGGTAATGGGTATTTAAATCATGTCTAATCTCTAAAAGATACTTGGGTAAAGCCGCTTCATGCTTATATAACCATTCTTTTTCTATATGTATTTCGAGAATAATATCCGTAATTTGCTTCATAAGAAAAAAAGTTGATTTTGAACCTTTCTTTAATTGTATCATTAATTTATGGATAAGAGAGGGTATTTGTGAATCTTCGGGGAGATGGTGAATACATCCGTAGCTGTTAATCATGGTATTAAATAAATAGGGAATGGGATTACCGTATAAAAAAATAACGTTGTAATGCCAGGGTGATTGTTTTATTTCAATTCGATGTTTTTTGAAACAATTAACAAGGGCTAATGTTTTTGCATCTGCCGTGTAGGCAGATTCATTTATTATGAGGGAACCGGAACCGCTTTCCGTTAAAATAAGACAGCAGGACTGCAGGCACGTCATATCGTAATAGTAGGGATAAGCAGCCTGAATATGACCATATGCCTGAACATAGGGCAGATTTTCATCCTTCATACCCTGTAATTCCGTGGGCAGATAGTTTTTAAGAGATATTGTTTTTGTTAATGAGATATTGGATTGCACGGCTTTTAAAAATTCTTGATGAAAGTTCAAAAGAATCACTCTCCTTCTAAATTAAGTTGCTTATATGAAATAAAAAATATATTATAAAAATCAGTAAAGAAATTATTGAGCTTAATAAGAGAAATGATTAACTTAAATAAATGCAATTAAATTAAAATAATTAACTAATAAATAATGATAAAATGTTGATAATGCACAAAATAAGGAAGTAAATATTGTTAAAATGTAAGAA
>CAMJWQ010000119.1 GCA_946409475.1 uncultured Lachnospiraceae bacterium | reverse complement strand
AATTATTTAACTAATAACTTTTTTTTATAAAATTGAAAATTTTCTCTTGACACATGGAAAATTTAGAAGTATATTGTATAAAAAATAAGTGGTTAGACCAGTAACACCAGTTGTAATTAACATTACTAGTGTGCTGACATATTAGCCAAGATGTTAGTGTCAGCACACTAGGGAGATTGGCAGGAAACAGTTTTAGAATGCAAAGGCGTATTGAAGAGATTCAATGCGCCTTTTCATATAGCAAAATAAGAAGAGAAAGAGAGGAAAAATTATGAAAAAAAAGGAAAAACTCAAAAAAATGGCAGCATGTATATTAGCAGCAGCTATGATGCTATCCGGCTGCGGCAGCAAGGAGACCTCCACCGGTTCAGCAGGCGGTACGGATGATACGCCGGCAGGTACGGCGGAATCTGCCGCGGAGATCTCTAAAGTATCCGGTGATGCCATTAAAATCGGCACTTCTTTCCCTTTAAGCGGTTCGGTAGCTGCTGACGGTAAATTAATTGTGGATGCTATCCGGCTGGCTGTGGATCAGGTGAATGCAGAAGGAGGGATACAGGGGCGTACGGTTGAAATCGTTTCAGAGGATGATGAAGCAGATCCCACCACCGCCGCTTCCGTAGCCAACAAATTTGCGGAGGATGACAGTATCCTGGCGGTAATTACCTCCTATAACAGTTCCTGTGGTTTGGCACAGATTCCTGTTTATAAGGAAGCCGGGTTAAGTGCCGTTTCTCCTGTTACCACATCACCTGATATTACCGGCATGAGTGATTATTATTACAGAACCTGTAATAATGATGGGATGGTTGGTGCGCAATGTGCCGATATGTTAGCAACCCTTGGCTGTAAAAAAATTGCCGTCTTATATGAAATTGATGATTACGGCTATGGCATTTATGCGAAATACGGTGAAAGAGCCAAGCAGGTGGGCTTAGAAGAAGCAACGGTCCAAACCTTTGTTTATGGTGAGACAAAAGACTTTAGTACTATTGTTACCGCAATAAAGGATTCCGGTGCCGACGGTATTTTCTTTGCCGGTCTTGCAACAGAAATGGGCTTATTTGCAAATCAGGCTTTAACACAGGGAATTTCCTTTGCAGATATACCTTGCGTGGCAGCAGACGGATGTAATTCACCATCTACCATTGAAGCCGGTGGAGAAGCCGTTAACGGCTTGTATACCCTGGGACCCTTCTCACTTGAAAGTGAGGATGCCGGTGTACAGGCATTTATAGCCTCTTATAAAGAAGCATATGGAGGGGAACCTTCCGGATGGAGTGCCCTGGCATATGATGCGGCCATGACCTTATTTGAGGCCATGAAAGCCTGTGATACCCTCGACAGAGAGTCCATAAATACTTCATTACAGTCTATCTCTTATGAGGGAATTACCGGGCTTAATAAATTCCATGACAGTGATGTTTCCAAGACCTATTTAACTTTCCAAATCAGGGACGGAGAAATCAGACTTACGGAAATCCATTAATTACCGGACGCTTATAGGATAATGAAGGCGGTCATACAAAATTTGTATGACCGCAAATGACAAGGAGGATTAAAGCCATGTTTCTCCAACAGTTGGTAAACGGCATAACAGTCGGTGCTATCTATGCAATGGTTGCTCTTGGCTATACCATGGTTTATGGAGTTTTACAGATTGTTAACTGGGCTCACGCAGATGTCCTGATGTTTGGCACTTTTATTGGATTACTGCTTACAAATGTATTTCATATGCCTCTTTTTGCAATGGCTGTTCTTGCGGCAGCCTTTACGGCCGCATTGGGTATGAGTGTGGAGATTGTAGCTTACAGACCCATTAAATCCGGTAACAGAAGAATGGCGGTGTTAGTCAGTGCATTGGGTATGTCCACTTTTTTACAGAATTTAGCACAATTGGTTTTCGGCAGTTCATCGCAGCCCTTTCCGACAATTGAAAAGGTTACGTATACAATTGGAAAGGTAACCTTTACCAATATCCAGCTTATCATTTTAGGAATTACGGCAATCATGCTGTTCATTCTTTATATGATTGTTTATAAATCGAAAATAGGCATTGCGATGCGTGCCTGTTCGGTCAGCATACCCAATGCGAAGCTGATGGGTATCAATACCAATTTTATTATTTCCCTGACCTTTGGTATCGGTGCTTTTATGGCCGGCATAGCCGGAATTTGTATTGCAACTTATTATAATGCGGTATACCCCACCATGGGCTATTTGCTGGGAATGAAAGCCTTTGCTGCGGCCATACTCGGCGGTATCGGATCCATACCGGGCTCTGTTCTCGGCGGTTTTGTAATCGGTATTTTCGAAAGTCTCGGTGCCGGCTATCTTTCTTCCGGTTATCGTGATGCTTACGCCTTTATTGTCATGATTTTAGTACTTGCCATTCGTCCCTCCGGTTTTATGGGAGCGAAGCATATTGATAAAGTTTAAAGGAGGAATGATTAATGGGAAAAGAAAAAGCGGTGAAACAAAAGAAGTTTTCCTTAAACTCCTTGCCTGCTTATTCAAAAATGGTTCTGATGCCGGTATTGGTACTGGCTCTTATTGCTGCTCCTGCAGTCATTACCAATAAATATATGCTGCATATCATTATCCTTTGCAGTATGTATTCCTGTCTGGCATTAAGCTTAAACATGGTAATCGGGTGGTCCGGACAATTTTCACTGGGACATGTAACTTTTTATGGTATGGGTGCCTATCTTTCCACCCTTCTGGTACGCAGCTTAGGTATTAATTTCTTCCTTGCTACCTTAACAGCTATGGTTATCGTCGGAATTTTCAGTGCATTGCTTTGCATGCCGACCCTGAAGCTTCGTGGGGATTACATAGCCTTAGTAACCCTCGGTTTTGGCGAAGTCTTCCGCTTGTTTATTTCCAATGCCGTAGCCATAACCAGAGGTCCCATGGGGATTCCCAATATTCCGCCGCCATCCATATTCGGATTTGAAATCAGCGGAAAAACGGCATACTACTACTTTGTATTAATTTTATTAATCTGCTTTACCATATTTATGGTGCGTTTTGATAATTCCGGTTTTGGAATGTCTATGATGGCGGTAAATGAGGATGATATTGCAGCCACTTCTCTTGGCATTAATCCTGTAAAGTTTAAGCTGTGGGGATTTGTAATGGGAGGTGTAATGGCAGCTCTGATGGGAAGCTTTTATTCCGTTTATATGGGCATGATTGGACCAAGCAGCTTTGATTATGGCGAGAGTATCAAAATGGTGTCCATGGTAGTATTAGGAGGTCAGGGAAGTATTGCAGGATCCATTTTGGGAGCCTTTTTACTGGCCGCATTACCGGAAGCGCTCCGGGCATTCAGCGACTATCGTATGGTCATTTATGGTGCGGCAATGGTAATTATGATGATTTTCAGACCGGAAGGTATCTACGGGAGAAATAAACGGACCCGTAATTTATATAAAATTAAGGCAATGAGAGGTGAAAAGCATGGAGAAGGTACTGCAGGTTAATAGTGCAACCATACAATTCGGTGGTCTTATCGCCGTGGACAGTGTGGATATCGAACAGGAAAAAGGGGAAATACTTTCGCTGATTGGCCCCAACGGTGCGGGAAAAACGACTTTCTTTAATCTGCTGACCGGAGTTTACAAACCAACAGAAGGTTCTGTTATCTTCTATGGACGGAATATTACGCATATGAAAGCTTTTGAAAGGACCCGGATTGGTATTGCCAGAACATTTCAAAATATCCGCCTTATGAAGAGCATGACGGTATTGGAAAACCTGCTGATTGCCCATCCTGACTGCAATGGTGAGAAATTGATACCCTCTGTCCTGTTTCCAGGTAAGAGGAATGTGAAAAGACGTCAGGTGATAAAGGAATGTGAAGAGCTTCTTGACATCGTAGGGTTAAAGGATATGGCAGCTGAGCTTTCCATTAATCTTCCTTACGGTAAACAGCGTCTTTTGGAAATTGCCAGAGGGCTGGCAACCAAACCCAAATATCTTCTGTTAGATGAACCGGGAGCAGGCATGAATAACTTTGAAAAGGAGGAGCTGACATCAGTTATCCGTCATATCACAAAAAAAATGGGAATTGATGTTTTGATTATCGAGCATGATATGAAATTCGTTATGAATATTTCAGACCGTATAGTTGTTTTGGATCACGGAATGAAGATTGCGGACGGACTGCCTGAAGATATACAAAAGAATCCGATGGTAATACAGGCTTATTTGGGAAGCGGCACCTTTAAAAATGATGATGAGGATGAAGAATAGGAGGCAGGAGCATGGAACATATTTTGAACGTGAAGAATTTACATGTCAGCTATGGTGTGGTTCCTGCCCTTCGGAACATTTCCTTTCATGTAGATGAGGGCGAGATAGTAGCATTAATCGGTCCTAACGGAGCCGGAAAAACAACCGCTCTGCATACAATCTCGGGATTGTTAAAACCAAAGGAGGGATTCATTCTATATGAAGGCAGGGATATTTCCGGTATAGAAGCGCATAAGCTCGTTAAGGAAAGTATTTCTCAGGTACCGGAAGGACGCGGAATTTTCCCTATACTGACGGTAGCTGAAAATATAAATTTAGGTGCTTATCTCAGGAAAGATAAGGACGGAATCAGAAGGGATAAGGAATGGGTATATAATATTTTTCCGCGCCTTAAGGAGCGTATGAATCAGGTGGGGGGAACCCTGTCGGGCGGGGAACAGCAGATGCTGGCCATAGCTCGTGCACTCATGGCAAGGCCCAGGCTGCTTCTTTTGGATGAACCTTCAATGGGTCTTGCTCCTGTCATAGTCGAAGATATATTTAAAATTATTAAAAAAATAAATAAAGAAAACGGAACAACTATTTTATTGGTGGAACAGAATGCACAGATGGCACTGACTGCTTCCCACAGGGCATATGTAATAGAAGTAGGTGAAATCGTGAATGAGGGATGCTCTAAGGAGTTGAAAAAGGATGATCGGATTCAGAAGGCATATCTCGGTATTTAACCTTAGTATGGTAATGAGCAGGCAGCAAATACGGATTGCGGATATCTGCTTTGGTGCTGATTTTAAAATAACTTTGGAAGATGTTATCTTTCGTTAAAGATAGGAGAACAAGTATAATGAAGGACTTTTTATTTAAAGTACCTACCAAATTGATTTTCGGAGAGAATGCCGCATTAAGGATGAAAGACATTTTTGACAGCCTGTCTGCCCGTAAAATTTTTATTGTAACAGGTAAGACGATTGAGAAAACACCTTCTTTTATTGCAATGGTTGAAAAATTAAGGGAGGATGGCTTTGCCTGTCAGGTTTTTTCGGACACGGTGGCAGATCCGCCTGTTGAAGTGGTGGATGAAGCAGCTAAAGCTTTGAAAGAAAGCGGAGCGGATGCTGTGCTTGCTGCAGGGGGAGGAAGCTCCATTGACGCGGCTAAGGCCATGAGCATGCTAATAACGAATGAAGGCTCCGTAAGAGATTATCTCTTTGGGGGAACCAAAACGGTGGCCAATAAGCCTCTGCCCCTTATCTGCGTACCTACAACGGCAGGAAGCGGAAGCGAAGTGACGGCAGCCAGTGTCATAACGGATAATCAGCGTAATATGAAATTATCCATTACCCATGAATGCTTAACGCCCATATATGCCGTCATTGATCCGATTATGCAGATGGGTATGCCGCCTCTTATCACGGCTTCTACAGGAATGGATGCCTTAACCCATGCAATTGAAGCCTATGTATCCCTAAATGCGGAGCCAATAAGCGATGCTTATGCAGAGAAGGCAATCAGTCTTATCGGAAAGAATATAAGAACGGCTACATTTAATCCGGAAAACCGGGAGGCAAGAGGCAATATGGCCATAGCCAGTGTATTGGCGGCCGCAGCATTTGCGAATGCAGGTCTGGGCGCGGTTCATGGTATCGCACAATCTATGGGAGGCATTGCCCATACACCCCACGGAATAGCAAATTCACTTTTGCTGCCCCACGTAATGGAGGTCAACGCAGCAGGTAATCTGGAAAGGTTTGCCTATATTGCAGCTTTGTTAGGAGAAAAGACAGAGGGGCTGTCGGTAAGGGAACAGGGCCAAATGGCTGTAAAAGCCGTATATAACATGGGGAAAGACCTTCGAATTCCCTCAACGTTACGGGAAGTGAAAGTAACCAGGGAAATG
This sequence comes from uncultured Lachnospiraceae bacterium, assembly GCA_946409475.1. Taxonomy (GTDB): domain Bacteria; phylum Bacillota; class Clostridia; order Lachnospirales; family Lachnospiraceae; genus CAMJWQ01. The sequence goes on along the minus strand of CAMJWQ010000119.1, from coordinate 2,847 downwards.
TTTCCATCCATAGTGGAGGGTACTATGGGGTATCGTTTATTAGCAGTAAATCCGGTTAAAATCAGAGAACAGGATGTATATAAAATTTTAGAGAAGGCCTATTAAATTTTTTAAAAGGAGTATTTCTTCCGACTGCTTATAAAGATTACGGATAAGCTTATGAAGAGGTACGTTTAAATTAGAAATACAACAGTAAAATTAGGAGGGAACTAAATGACCATGAAATTTGAAGATTATAAACAGTATTTAAGTCCCGTATTTGCCAAACAGACGGACTTAATCATGAGAAGCGGTTCCGGTTGTTATCTGACGGATATCAACGGTGTAAAGTATCTGGATTTTGTACAGGGAATTGCGGTAAATGCTTTGGGACATAATTACCCGACGGTGGTAAAGGCAATACAGGAACAGGCGGGAAATCTTATCAATGCTTCTTTTAATCTTGTCAACTATGAATCCACCTTGAAGCTGGCTAAGAAACTGGCGGGCATAACGCCTAAGGGGCTGACCTCCATATTTTTTAGCAACGGTGGTGCGGAGGCTACGGACAGTGCCTTAAAGCTGGCAATGTCTTATACGAAAAAAACCTCTGTTATTGCTTTCATGGGTTCTTTTCACGGCAGAACCGTTGGGGCTACTTCCATAACCGGTTCCAATTCCAAGTATAGAAAGCATTATGCTCCCCTTATGGGAAGTGTATATTTTGCACCATATCCCGGAAAGGACTTGTGCCCGGAGGGATATAATGAGGAAGAAAGAGCAAAATACAGCCTTTTTGAATTAAATAAGCTTTTAAAATATGTAGTGTCACCGGAGGATGTCGCCTGTATTTATATGGAGCCCCTTATGGGTGAGGGAGGATATGTGGTACCCCCTAAAAGCTTCGTACAGGAAGTAAGGGAAATCTGTGATAAGTATGGTATATTATTAGTCTTTGATGAAATCCAATCCGGTTTCGGACGTACGGGTAAAATGTGGGCAGGTGAGCTCCATGATGTCACACCTGATATTATGACGGTCGGTAAGGCAATTGCAGGGGGACTGCCCATGAGTGCCGTTATAGCAGCTCCTGAAATTATGGCGGAATGGCCTACAGGAACCCATGGAACCACTTTTGGAGGAAATCCGGTCGCGGCAGCAGCAGCCTGTGCGGTATTAAAGGAATTTGAAGATGGAACTCTGATTGAAAATGTCAACGCGATGGGTGCTTATTTAAAGGATAAGCTGAATACCTTAATGGATAAATATCTTTGTATTTCCGATGTCAGAGGTGCGGGCCTTATGCTGGCTGTCGAGTTTTCCCATGAAGACGGATCTCCTGCCCCCGATATCTGGGCTAAGGTGAAAGCCGGCTGCTTAAAGAGACATATGCTTACCTTAAATTGCGGTGTCAACGGCAACGGCATGCGTTTTGCAACACCCCTTAACGTAAAAAAAGAAGAATTGGATGAAGGGCTTTCCATCTTAGAGGAAGCGGTAAAAGAATGATAAGAATAAATGGAAGGGAGAAGAAATATGGCAAAAGTACTTTATTTTAACATTGATGATACCCTGGAATATGAAAATTCCCTTTTAAAGGAATGGGGGGTTACGGATCTGGAGCTTATGGAAATAAAGGACAGGGAATATAAAAAAAGCTTTGCGGATTACATCAATGATACAAAAGCAGACGGCCTTGTCGTAGAGTATGAACAGGTTACGAAAGAAGTGATGGATAAGACTCCAAATTTAAAAATAGTATCCCTGCAAAGTATCGGGTACAACAATGTGGATATCAAAGCGGCAACGGAGCATGGGATCTGTGTTACCAACATACCGGGGTTTTGTACCGAGGAGGTATCCGTACATACGGTAGGTCTCATGATTGACCTTGTCCGTAAAATTACTTTTTATGATAAAAGTGTGCGTGCCGGTAAATGGAATCCTCTTCTTGGTTATAAAACATACCGCTTAACAGGTATGACCTGCGGTCTCGTATTTTTTGGAGAAATCCCCAAGGCTATGATACCGCTGTTAAAAGCATTGGGATTAAAAATCGAAGTCTATGCACCGACCAAATCAAAGGAATTTTTAGCGGGATATGGTTGTGAAAAGGCGGAAACATTAGACGAATTATTGGAAAAATCAGATTTTGTATCCTTGCACTGTCCTTTAATTCCCAGTATAACCTACCACTTAATAGGAGAAGAACAGCTTAAGAAGATGAAAAAGTCGGCATTCCTCATTAATACGGCCAGAGGCTCCGTTGTAGATGAGGGGGCTCTGGTGAAGGCATTAAAGGAAGGCTGGATTAAGGGTGCGGGGATTGACGTTATTGAAGACGAAGCTAACGAAAAGAGTGAATTGTTTCAATTTGATAATGTCGTTATTACTCCTCATGCAGCGTTTATTTCGGAGGATTCCTTCTATGACGGCAGAAAGAGAGCGCTGAAACAGCTGGTAATGAGATTGAGCGAGAAGGTCAGGCCTTCCAGCCTGGTAAATAAAGACATGGAAATCAACTTTTAAGGAGGATAATAAGATGAGAGAACAAATTACATCAGAAAAATGCGGAGAATGCCATGGACCCTATGCCCTTGGCGTAAAAATGGGAAATACCATTTTTACAACACAAATCGGAACCGATTCTACCGGTGAAATGGTACCCGGTGGTATGAAAGAGCAGACAAAAGCCACGATGGAAAATGCCAGGGCTGTTTTAGAGGCGGCCGGAGCAGCCATGGATGATGTGGCTAAGGTTACTATTTATATCTCAGATATTAACCTGATTCCTGAGATGAACGAAATTTATAAAACTTACTTTCCTGAGGGCAATTTTCCGGCACGCTGCTGTACCCAGTGTGTAAA
>CAMJWQ010000118.1 GCA_946409475.1 uncultured Lachnospiraceae bacterium | reverse complement strand
CAATAGGAATGAGATAAATAGGAATAAATCATCCTGGTGTCAGAAATTCTAAAAAATTTCCTTTTAATAGCGGAAAATGTATATTTGATAGTCAGAAAAAAATAGATTAAAATTTAGTCATAATTTAAATGCTTATAAATCAAGGAGAAAAAGAATGAAGTATGAGAAAATCAGAAAACAGGTTTTAGAGGCAATTCTTGAAGCAGTAGATAAGAGACTGATCAACGGAACATCAGGGAATATAGCCATGAGAGATGAAGAGGACGATGTTGTTGCAATCACTCCAAGCGGAATTTCTTATATAGGAATGAAAGCAGAAGATATCGCAATTGTTGACTTGAATGGAAAATGGTTAGAAGGACCATACAAACCGTCCTCAGAGGTTCCAATGCATACAGCAGTTATGCGTGCAAGGAAAGAGGTAAGAGCCACCGTACATACACACAGTATGTTCGCTACCATCATGGCAATGGGAAAATCTCCGGAACTTCGTCCGATTACACCTCCGCAGTGTGAATTTACACCAGTGGGAATTGTGCCGTTTACTATGCCCGGAAGTAACGATGCAGCAGATAAAGTCGTTGAGGCGCTTGGAGAGAAAGGGAAAGCTTGCCTGATCAAAAACCACGGTATGTTCACATGCGGAAAAGACATGAAAGCAGCAATGCATGCGACAATTTATACGGAGGAAATGGCGCAGGCAACGTTTTATGCAAAATCTCTTGGAACTTATGAACCAATGCCAAAAGAGGCAGAAAAAGCTATGCAGGCACTTATTGCAGCTGACCAGGCAGTATGATTTTTATCCACAGTAAAGTAGCCGTATGGATAAGCGTTTGACCGTCCACAAAAGAATAAAAGGTAACAATAGAGTGGTCAGAGTGACTTGGAATTGAAGCCACCGACCACTCACTTTATACGGATGTTTATAAGGGAGGCAAAGAAGAAATAAATGCTTTATCTAGAAAATTTAAAACTGGCAGTAAGCATTTTAACAAAAAGGAGAAGAGACAATGGCAAGTGAATTTTTTATAAGCAGTAATGTTATTTTTGGAAAAGATGCAGTAAAGAAATTGCCCAAAATGCTTCGGGAATACGGAGCAAAAAACGTAATGGTGGTATATGATGCCGGCGTAAAAATGGCTGGCATCGCTGAAAAAGTCTTAGAAGAGGTACAGAAGGTAAATCTAAATATAACTATTTTTGATGGAGTTATTCCAAATCCGACAAATGAAGTAGTGGAGGAAGCAGCGGCGATGGCATTAAAAAATAAGATTGATGTATTCGTGGCGGTTGGAGGAGGAAGCAGCATCGATCTTACAAAGGCAGTCAACATATTGATGACAAATCCGGGTCCAATTGGACAATATGGGGGAATTGGGCTGGTCAAGATCCCTGTTCTTCCGCTGATTGCAATTCCAACTACGGCCGGAACATCAAGTGAGATCACGAATGTTGTTGCATTGACTGACACAAAAGCAGTTTGTAAATATGTAATTATTGATAACAGGATTGTAGCTGATAAAGTAATTGCGGATCCGGAATTTACCAAGACAATGCCGGCTTCTGTTACAGCTGCAACTGGTATGGATGCAATTACACATGCGGTAGAAAGCTACATTTCCAATATGGCAACATCGTTGACAGAATACCATTCCTTAAAAGGATTTCAGCTTTTTTATGAATATCTTCCAAAGGTAGTGGCTGATGGTTCTGACATGGAAGCAAGAGAGAAAATGATGCTCGGATGTATTATTGTCGGGTTTGGTTTTTCGAATGCTAACCTTGGTCTTGTACATGGTATTGCACATACATTAAGTGCACATTTTCATCTTGCACATGGAATGGCAAACGCAGCAGTTCTTCCATACGTAATGGAATATAATGCAGACAGCTGTCCTGAAAGGATGATTAAACTTGCAGAGGCAATTAATCTTCCTATATCAGGAAACACAGAAAAAGATAAATACCTTCTGTCAAATGAATTATTAAAACTGATAAAGAGATTTGGGATTAAGACCTTGTCAGAACAGGGAATTAAGGAAAAAGATTTTGAAATGATTGCTAATGATGTATTAAGGGAACCTGTACTGAACTTTAATCCAAAGCAGGGAGTGACGAAAGAAGATATTATTGCTATCTTGACGAAAGCTTTGTAATAAATGTGGCAGAAGGGAGATTAGATGAATATGAAAGCAAAAGGTGGAAAAGGAAGAGGATCATGAAAAAAAAATTAGTATTATGTACACAGATTCCGGAAAAAAGAATACAGGAAATTGAGAGGTTTTGCGATATTACAATTGCCGGAGAATTAAAACACGGTAAAGGAAATGTAACTGAGAAAATGGTTCGTGAAGAGTGTAAAGGATTTGAAATGGTCGTATTAGGTGATGAAAATGCAAAAGCAGACACCTTAAATGAATGGGTCGAATCAGGTATGAAGTTTATTGGGGTGGCAAAAGGAACACCGGTTACAGTGGACAACGAAGTATTAAAAGCAGCTGGAATTCCGCTTTCTTATACACCAGGAAGAAACAGAGCAGCAGTGGCTGAATTCAACCTGGGTCTGATGATTGCGGTAGCAAGGAAGCTGACGCTGAGTGCTATAGGACTGGCAAAAGGTGAGCATGTAGGTGAACCTATGGATGATATTTATGATGTACCGGATGTTAAAAATGTTACATTTGGGCCATTAGACGAGAAGCATCCATTTATGGATTATGGTATTGGATTTGAGTTATATGGAAAGAAACTTGGTATTGCCGGTTATGGTGCCATCGGACGAGAAGTTGCAGTGAGAGCCAAAGCATTTGGTATGGAAATATTAGCTTATGATCCTTACATTTCTTCAGAGGTAATTGAGAAGGATGGGGGAAGAGCAGTGGACCTTAATACCATGCTTGCCGAAAGTGATATAATTAGCCTTCATCTTCCGGTTATTGAAGCCACAAAAGCGATGGTTAATAAGGAATGGTTTTCAAAGATGAAGCCAACAGCTTATCTGATCAATACGGCAAGAGCGGCAGTCATTGATCAAAAGGATTTCGTGGAGGCTCTTCAAAATAGAGAAATCGCTGGTGCAGCCATTGACGTATATTGGAAAGAACCGGTTCCGTCAAATCATCCGTTACTTAAGATGAGAAATGTTGTTTGTACACCACATATGGCAGGTCTCACGACAGACGTTGATAATTGGTCAGGTGAAATGATGTCAGAGGAAATGCTTGCTTATATCCGCGGAGAAAAAAGAAAGTATATCTGGAAACGTTAGAGTAAAAGCATGATATGCAGCAGGAGATTACTGTAAATCTGCAAACAAATCAAGCCCGAATAAAATATGGGGTCTGACAGTTAAGGAGAAAAGAGAGATGGAAGACACCTTACCAATGATGCTTTTAGAGCCTTTGTTTGAATCCAAAATCAAAAAAAGGGATATCTTGTATTTTTAATAGCAGTTCCCATCATTATAATTATCCTTTTGACCGTACCAAAGGGAGAAACAACAAAATCAGAAGTAATGCCACCGCATTGCCGTCGGAATTGTGTGCAGTTCCTTTTTATATGTAAGTAGTTAAAAGAACATTCTATAAAGAAGTGTAAAATAAAAAGAGACACACAACTATGTAGTGGTGTGAATCTTTTTTATGACAGCTTATTTATAAATATGCTTTATTGTTTTTTAATAAAGACTAAGAAAATTCTATGCTTTATCCCATGGACGAAGAACAACTTTAATAGCTTCACCTGTTCTTGTGAGCCGGATACCGTCGTTGATTTTATCCAAGGGCAGGATGTGCGTAATAAATTTCTCTGTGGGGAAGGCAGGGGAGATTGCCAACTGGAATGCTCTTTTTGACTGACTATAAGAAGCACCAAAATGTCCTTTAATCCAGATGTTGTTGTAATGAATCAGATTACAGTCAAGCTCTGTCATGGATCCCTTTGGAACACCACCGAAAAAGACTACCAGGCCCCCCTTGCGGACCATATGGATGCTTTGTGTCTGTGTCGCATTTGCCGGTGTTGCGGAGATAACTTTATCAGCACCTTTACCATTTGTAAGCGTAAGCACAGTAGCAATGGGATCTTCTTTTGTACTGTTAATGGTAACATTTACGCCGAATTGTTTTGCCATTTCCAGACGGGTATCATTCAAGTCAATCATGATGATTTTTTGTGCACCGCGAATCTTGGCAAGTTGCGACATGAAGCATCCTATTGGACCGGCACCAATGATAACAAGCGTATCGGGATACCCAACGTTTATATTTTCAAGGCAGGCAAATACAGAAGTCAGAGGCTCGCCTAAACTTGCTGCTTCAAAAGTCACATCCTCTGGGATATCGTAGATGCCGCCGCGGCGGATTTTTTCCCCGCTAACTGCTACAAACTGCGCAAATCCTCCGGTTCCGGCAAGAGAAGAGACAGCTCTATTAGAACAGTTCTCACTGTGACCGCTGATACATTCATCACATTCCATGCAATAGGTGCCGGGAAAGAGAAATAATCTGTCTCCCACCTTATATTTTGTTTGTTCTGTTCCAATCTCATCCACATAACCTACAATTTCATGACCATAGATAAAAGGATAATTGCCCTTACGCGAGTCGCTTGTGAGGTTGCGGATATCGGAGCCGCACAGGCCAACAGCCATAATTTTGAGAATTAAGCCGTCCCTTGGGCACTCCGGTTTATCAATTTCTGCTATACGAACATCGCTTGGCCCGTACATTAATGCCGCTTTCATTTTCATAATAAATAGTCTCCTTTCAACTTTAATACAACCTAAGTATAATAAGGAAAGATAATTCATTCAAACCGTAAATTGCCGTAATATTACGGTAAGAAAATAGAATTATTGTTGTAAAAATTCCCTTTAAAAGAGGAAAAAATAAATTTGAGACTTACTTTTTATTTTGCTATCCTTGATTTATTAAATGTAATTGAATGCAAATGGGGGATTGAATTATGGCAAAAGTAAAGAATTTTCTTTTGGGAATGGATTGTGGTACTACCAATATAAAAGCAATCATTCTTGGAGAAGACGGAACAGTAGTGGCAGAGGCAAGCAAGCCGAGCAGGTTCATGACACCTGGTCTAAATATGCAGGAGCAGGATGCAAATGAGTGGTGGTCCAATACGCAAGAAATTTTCCGTTCAATAACACAACAGGCCGGAGAGGAAGTTGTAAAACGAATTCAAGGCATTTCTATTAGCTCGCATACCGTAACGATGCTTCCGGTGGATAGCGATGGTAACCCGCTTAGAAATGCTCTTACATATCAGGATAATCGTTCTGCACAGGAGCTGCATTACATTGTAGATACGATAGGTTTTGATCGGTTTGTAAAAATAGTAGGCGGGCAGCCGGCAGTTGCATTTCTTCCAAATAAAATCCTGTGGTTTAAAAAAAAGGAACCGGAGCTTTTTGCAAAGACAGCATGTTTTCTCCAGGCAAGTTCTTTTATTAATTATAAGCTAACCGGCAGGATGACAATGGATATTGATCAGGCAACGAGAACACAGTGCTTAGATATCGGCACACTTGAATGGTCAAAAGAAATCGGTGAGGTTATCGGAGTGGATTTAGATAAGATGCTTCCAAAAGCATGTCTTGTAGATGAAATTATTGGATTTGTGACAGAGAAAGCAGCAGAGGCTACAGGTTTGAAGCAGGGAATCCCGGTGATAGCCGGATGTAGTGATGCCATGGCTTCCATGTATGCAACAGGGATGAGCCGTCTCGGTGAAGCGGGAGAATCCTCCGGTACAACCTCCTTGGTATTTGTAGGCAGTGATGTAAAGAGTGCGTCAGATATTCCGGTTGTCACAAGACCTTGTGGGATTGATGGAATGCCTTGGGTATACGATGCACCAATTCAGACAAGCGGGGCCGCATTAAAATGGTTTATTGAGACGATGGCGGGAGAAGAGAGGGCTTATGCAGAGGCACATGATAAGAATATATACACATATCTAAATGAATTGGCACTAAAATCGGTGCCAGGTTCTAATGGGATTTTTTTCTTTCCCTATCTTCTGGGAGAGAGAGCACCGCTTTGGAATGAATATGCAAGAGGGATGTTTATTGGTATGGGAATGGATATGAAGCGTGCGGATCTTGTCCGATCTGTATTTGAAGGAACAGCTTATGCGCTGCGTCATGTGATTGAAACAGTAAGAGCATTTGGCGGAAAGGCAGAGGTCCTTCGCATATGTGGAGGTGGAGCAAAGAGCCGCACTTGGTCACAGATTAAATCATCTATGCTTCGTATGCCGGTGTATCTTTTGGAAGAAGAGTCCGGAGATGTTCCGGTTGGAGATGCATTGATTGTAGGACGTAAGATGGGAGTATTCTCAAATCTTACAGAGGCAGTTAAGAAAGTGGTCAAGGTAAAGGAAGTTATTCAGCCAAATGAAGAATGGGCAGATGCATACGATAAGCTGTATCCATATTATGTGAAAATGTACAAGCATTTGGATCAGGATTTGAAGAGCTTGAAAGATACGATTGATAATTTCTGATGCATTTGTGTTCTCTTGATAAAACCCAGACGTTTATAGAAGGCGTTATCCAAAACATAGCATTTTCGCAAGCGCAAATTAACAGAACAAAATTCTTTTAATTATTGACAAGTGCGAACGAAAAAAGGTATAATAAACAAAACGATATTCTGTTTATTGGAGAAAATGACATGGCAAGAAAGGCTATATTAGAAGGTGGAAAAAGAGATGAAATTCTAAATGTGGCATTAGAGCTGTTTTTAAAAAATGGCTATGAAGACACTTCTATCCGTATGATTTTAGAACAAGTAGGTGGGGAGGTAGGAATGTTCTACCACTACTTTAATTCTAAGCAAGAAGTATTTAACAAGGCGTTTCAGCATTTTATGAAAAGACAGGGAGAAAAATTTTCTTCGCTGATGGAGGAACAATCTAATGATATAACCTATCGAAAAAAAATAGAGCAGATTATGGAATGTTATGATGCCGGAATGTCGGATTATAGGGTTCTGTTCAGTAACAATGTCCATTGGACAGTAGCATCGGCATTGCATGATATGACATTGGAAGCAATGTTTCCCGCCTTTAAAAAAATATTATTTGGATTGATGCAGTCCGATGAAGTAAACGCTTCTGATAAAACGGAGTGGCTCGCTCGGTTCCTATTAAATGGTATGGGTGGCGTATTACATGAAAATTCTTTTGAAAGAATAACGAAGGAGCAGCGAGTTGACTTTATCCTTAAACTGATTTGCAAGACGCTGGAGATTCCTCAATGTCGGTTCGAATCGCCCTTTTATATCAAATAGTGTCGCGTAGAGGCAGAAATAAAGGAGAAAAATATGGGGAAAAAGCAATATGTAATTACTGAACGGGCGCATTTCATGTGTCCCAACATGCACTTTGGGATTAAGGCAAAGATGGTTACGGCATATGACCTTTCTAAAGTGAGACACACATTGGATTTACTTGCCAATGCGCATCCCTTTTTGAAGAGTCTAATTAAAACAGAGGACACAACAAGAAAGTTATTCTACGAATATGTTTCTGAAATGCAAATTCCAATTATTGAAAAAGAGGATCGCAGCTTATGGGTCAATGATTATCAAGCCCTTACAGAATGCGGCTGGAACGTATTTTGTGAGTGTCTATTAAAGGTAATTGTTTATCCGGGAAAAGGCGGTTTTGAGATTTTATTTGTCGCTCATCATCTGTTGGGTGACGGGCGGAGTATCCTTGGCCTTATGTGTGAATTTGCTGATTGCTACGCTTCGGGAAATGCTCCCAGCTATACGGATGAGCAGTTGATTCGTTCTATTCATGATCTACCCGTTGGCAGCGGTTTATCACTGGTAAGTAAAATAATCATTAACAAGGCGAATCACGACTGGCGCAGGGAGAAACATACGGTAAATTATACGGAATATCTCAGCTTTGAAAAAGATTTTATTCATAATAATCCTACAAGTTACGAGATCGAAACATTGGAAACGGAAGAGGTCAATGGGTTATTGAACCTCTGCCGGAAACACGGTATTTCACTCAATGATTATCTTGTGGCTGAAATGATGTGTAAGGAGCAAACTGACCGGGTTGTAATTGCTGTTGACATTCGGGAACAGGTTACTTGTTACCATAAAGGAGCCCTTGGTAATTATGCGACAGCGATAGGCATTGAAAATACTTCTAAATCGAATAACGTAATACAAAAAGCGGAAGAAGTTGCAAAGCAGATTAGACGAAACTTAAACAACGTGCAAAAGAAGATGATGATACTTGCCTGCTATTTTCGCCTTCATCCCGAATTGATTGATGCCGCCGCTATTTCAACAATGGGAAATTTTAAAAGCAAAGCCGGAAAATTTATTGGGTCACTCATACTCAGCTATGGGAAAAGAAATGGATACAGCGTTACCAATCTGGGAAACGTGGAAAATCCCAATATTGAAGAAGCAATGTTTATCCCGCCTGCTTCTCCCGCAAACAAAAGAACAATGGGGGTATTATCTGTCAATCGCCGTATGAAAAAATGTACTGTTTGCTATGAAAACCGGTCACAAGCACAAAGCGGCGGAAGTTTGGATAAAAAATTTGAAGCTCAATAATAAAGCATGGTTTGTTGAGGAAATTTTGCGTATAGCCAATATTAAAAAACAATAAATGGAGTTCAGAATGACAAATGAATGTGTAAGCAGGAAACGCTAATCAATGTAAAATCAAATCTGGTGCGAAGGCAGCTTTGCGGCTCAGAAATGGATGCACAACTTAAGACGGCTGTTCAGGCGGGGAATAGAGGCGGCGAGAGATCACTGTCCCTTATCGGCAACCGCCTTAAGCTTAAAACGTATGGTAAAGTGTCTGGGATAACGCCAAATGGCGTTCTTTTTTTACGCTGTTTTACCCACGCAGAGCTGGAAACATGCAATTTTATACCGCTCCTATTTTTAAAGGGGGTTTGTAAATACCTCGAAGTTGGCCCGAAGTCAGCGCGGTGCGCTC
>CAMJWQ010000117.1 GCA_946409475.1 uncultured Lachnospiraceae bacterium | reverse complement strand
CCCTTATCTACAATCTCTTTTTCCTTTTTCAAATTTACCTTGAAATTCTTTATAAACTGTCTCAAAACGGAAACACTGATATTAAATTTAATGGAATTTTTTAATATTAGACCTTCTAATTTTCTATTTTCCGGAACCAGTGCTAATCCCCGCTCCTGTATTTTCATGGTTGACAGCCTGGATACATCTTCTCCTTTTAACAATACCCTGCCGCTGTCTCTGGGGTATAGACCCATTACCGCTTTTATCAATTCCGAACGTCCCGCTCCCACCAAGCCGTAAAAGCCCAATATTTCGCCTTTCCGAACCTGGAAGCTGCAATCTGTTATACGGCTGCCGGAGCAAATATGACTTGCCTCCAGTACTGCTTCTCCCGGCTCATGAAAGGTCCTCACATAATAATTGCTTAATTCCCTTCCCACCATCATCTGCACCAGCTCTTCCTGGCGGCTTTCCTTTGTAATAATAGTCCCTACATAGCCGCCGTCCCGCATGACACATACCCTGTCCGTAATGGTGAAAATCTCAGACAGTTTATGGGAAATGTAAATAATACCGATGTTTTTTTCTCTTAGTCTATGTATCATTTCAAACAGGGACTCCACTTCCTTTTCCGATAAGGAGGAAGTGGGTTCATCCATAATCATCAGCTTCATGTTAAGTGAACAGGCTTTGGCAATTTCCACCATTTGCTGTCTGCCGATACTTAGATTACATACCAATGCCGCAGGGTTAACATCAAGTCCTACCATCTCCAGCCATTTTCCGGCTTCCTTGTACATTTTATTTTTATCCACCATTCCCGCGGTCATTTTTTCTCTTCCCAGAAAAATATTTTCCGCAACAGACAGATAAGGAACCAGCGCAATCTCCTGATGAATAAAAGCCACACCAAGATTCTGGGCTGCCATTACGTTATCAATCCTGACCTCCTGTCCGTCAATGGTTATTTCTCCGGAATCCGGTTTGTAAATACCGCCAAGAATATTCATCAACGTCGACTTGCCTGCCCCATTCTCACCCAACAGGCCCAGAACCTCTCCCTCATATAATGTCAGCTGCGCATTATTAAGTGCCCTGACTCCCGGAAAAGTTTTCATGATACCTTTCATTCTAACTAATGTTTTTGGCATTTCTACACCTCTTCTTTAACTAAGGGCAGCCGACCGCCGCCCTTAGTATTAATACCTTTTCATTTTCAGGAATGGAGCTTCCTGTTACTGCCAGCCGTCCGTGCCATAGTCGGAAACATTTTCGGCAGTAATTAAGAATGTATTAACAGTAACCTCTTTTTCTACCGTTCCGCCCTCCAGCAAGGTGAAAGCAGACATCATGGAATCATAACCGAGTGTTTCGGGAGACTGCGCTCCGGTACCTTCCATAAGACCGTTATTAACCATTACCTTGGCATCGGGATTGCCGTCCACCCCGTATACCATAATCTCGTTTTCCAGGGTTACACTTGATTGTTGAATAGCATTTACAGCACCCATGGCAGAAGGATCGTTAACGGCAAAGATAATTGCCAAATCAGGATCCGCAACAATAGCATCTGCCGCTAATCCCAAAGAAGTTTCCTGATCTCCCTCTCCGTCAAGTACGTTTACGACGGTGTATTTTTTCCCGCTTTCATCCAAAGCCGCTACAAAACCGTCATAACGCTGAACACATGCGCTGGCTCTGGGAGAATGCAGTACTAAGATCTTCGCTCCGTCTTCCATTTTTGCCGCAGCATCCGCACCTACCACATAACCTGCATTATAGTTATCCGATGCAATAATTGTTTCGACCAAATCTGCCGCGTCAACCGGGGTGTCAAAATTAATGACGGGAATACCGGCTTCCTTTAACTGTTCTAATGCGGAAGTACAGGCCGTGGAGTCTGCAGGTGCCAATAATAAGGCATCAATACCGGTGCTGATCAAATCACTGATTCGGTCATTCATAATGGATTGGTCTCCGTTTGCATCGACTTCTACTAATTTTACCTCTGCTCCCTTTTCCTCAATAGCCTTGTTAACACCATCCTCAACCGCCAGCCAGAAAGCATTATTTAAGGTTGCCGGCGAATACCCGATCACATAACTGGCACTGCTTTCAGAAGTATCTGTTTCCTCAGCATCGGCAGTATTTTCTTCTGTCGTAACCTCTGCCGAAGCCTCTTCCGCTGCCGTTTGATCCGCTTCCGTCTCCTCACTTGCACTGCCTCCGCACCCCGCCAGGCCAAATGCTACTACTACTGACATTACCACTGCTACAAGTTTCTTCTTCATTTTAAATCCTCCGTTTTCTTAATTTATCAAAATAACGTAAGCCCCCCTATTGCTTCCGTCATTATGACCAACAAAACTTGATAATCACAACTTTATGTATACATTATGTCTAGTTGATAATGAGATTGTAACACACTGTCTCCGGCTTTACAATAGCTAATTTAATTTATTTTATAATTTCTTATTTTAAATAAATTTTATTTAAATAAAGGGACAATAAAAGGACAGAAGCCCTAAGGCTCTGTCCTCCTCCCATATCCATATCGGTAACAGTTCGGCCATGCCATTCATAATGTGCCCGCATGCCATATAATAATCCTTTTACTATCCGGCGGCATATTATTCCACTATACTCTTTCACTTTCCAGGCACTGGGTGGTTTCATAATATTTATCTATAATTGATGATTTTACCCGTAATGCCACATACATATAAAGACAATCTAATAATGCTATCTGTACCACATTTTCCGAAGACGGTTCAAATGGCGTGGTTTTCTTACTTTTCAAATTATCATTACCGGATACGGAAAAAAACGGATATTCAACCGCTTTGGCAAGAGGTGAGTTTTTAGCACTGGTAATGCCTACCGTTATTGCTCCGCGCCTCCTTGCCAATTCCGTTGCGTTCACTACGGACCGTGAACGTCCCAAATTGCTTACGGCAATTACTACATCCCCTTTTTCGCACAGATATGCTCCTACTATCTGTTCATGGGGATCCCGGTAGCAGAAGCTGTTAATACCCATTCTATAGAATCTGTTTTTACCGCTTTCGGCGGCCATGTAAGAACGCCCCACTCCCAAAAACAGGACCCGTTTTGCTTTTAATATCCATTCACCTACCCTTTGCATTCCCTCAATATCTATAATGGAAAGGGTATCCGTCAGCATTTGAATATTGGTCCGAAATACCTTCTGACAAATTTCTTCCATATTATCCTTTTCGGATATACTGCCGTAAACAAAGGGTGCCGTTTCCGCTTCCACCATATTTATTTCTTTCTGTCCCACAGAAACGGCTATGGCAAGCTGAAAGGCTTTGTAATTCTTAAATCCCATTTCCTTTACATAGCCCGTTACGGAAGCCGCACTGACACCACTGTTCTTTGCAAGCTCATGTATTCCCATAAATGCAGCCTCTTCATAATGATAGATCAAATAGTCGGAAATCTGCTGCATCGCCGGATTCATGTTATGATAACGGTTCTTAATCTCTATGATGATACCTGGAGTAGTCATTTTGTACCTCCTATTACATTTTATTAATTCATCAAGAAAACAAGTATAGTTAAATTAAATTTATTTAAAATAGTATTGGCAAAATAAATTTTAACATATTACGGTAATATAGCAAGTACTATTTTTTTATCTATTTATGATTATACCTTACTTTACAGTAACAAGGTGTATCCTATAAATCGAAAAAGAGACAAGAACCGGATCAACAGTCCGTTTCTTGTCTCAATCTTTTTTATACTAATCTCTTTGCCGCTTTTACTCAAGATTATCCTTTAATAAATGGATGGCAAAGCCTCCTATTTCCTCTTCCAGATATACAGCCTTTAGGGTACCGTCATTATCTTGGTTTTTAAATTCCTCACGCATCCTGATTCCTTTTGTTTTTAAATAGGCAGCGGCTCTTTCCACAGAGCGTGTTCCCATCGCAATATGACCATATCTTCCCGGAAATTTTCCCTTGGTGCAATCGAAGAGGGAGCCTGCAAATACCGATTTCTCTCCATTATTTACGGGAATTCCGAACATTTCCGAAAGCCGGTTTGCCATCCGCACTCCTTCCGACGGACTGCCTCCGTTTATGCCGACATGGGATAAATGAAAGCCCAGAGATAATTGTATGGACTTATTACACAGTTCTTTAATGCCCTCCCAATTTTCTTCCCTTATCATTTGTTCCGGGGCCATAAATCCACCGCCTGCTCCAATGATTTTCTCAAAGGAAAGGTACTCGGGAATATCCTGCATTTCCATACCTCCGGTCACAACAAACTCTGCATTCGGATAGGGCCCTGATAATTCCCGAATGGCGTCCGTTCCTCCCATGGTTCTTGCAGGAAAAAATTTAAAGGTATGTAATCCCATTTTCATTCCGCGCTCAATTTCAGAGGGAGTTACACATCCCGGCAGTATGGGAATACCATATTCCATTGCCGCTTTAACGACCTCCTCATTAAATCCCGGTGCCACGATAAAATCAGCTCCCGCATCCCTTGCCCTTTCCACTGCTTCTACCGATAATACAGTACCCGCACCGGCACACATATGGGGAAATTCTTCCTTAATTACCCGTATGGATTCCATGGCGCAGTCATTTCTGAACATTACCTCGATTAAAGGAACCCCGCCTTCCATTAAAGCCTTTGCCAATGGCTTTGCCAGCTTCACATCCGGGATTTGGATAACCGGTACAATGCCTAACTCTTTTACCAGCTTAAAATCATTCATGCTATCACTTCCTCGATTCTTTATTTTTCTTCTGTCTGCCCTATTGTATTTCTCCTTTTAAAGACTGCCTTTAACACAGGCCACAAAAACGTGAACAGGACCATAATCAAAAGCACGCAGGAAATGGGTCTCGCCACAAATATTCCATAGCTTCCGTGGGACATAACCAAGGCACGGCGCAGATTCGATTCCAGCATCCCCCCAAGGAGCAGGCCCAGGATAAAGGGCCCCGTAGGAAAATCACATACCTTAAATATAAAACCTAATACCGATGCGGCGAGCATCACAATTACATCAAAAAAATTATTATTCAAAGCAAAGGAACCAACCACACAAAGTATGCAGACCGCCACCCAGACAGTGGGCTGTGCCACATTCAGAACCTTTGCGGATATCTTTGCCGTTGCTAGACCAAATAGTAAAAAAACCACATTAGCCAATACCATAAGCCACATAATCTGAGCGGTAAAGCCGCTGTTTTCCGTAAACATTTTGATTCCCGGCTGCATACCGTACATGGTTAAGGAGCCAATTAAAATAGCCGTAACGGCATCTCCCGGTATTCCCAGAGTCATCATCGTCGTCATGGCACCGCCGATCACCCCATTATTTGCCGTTGAGCTGATTGCCAGTCCTTCTATGGATCCTTTTCCGTATTCCTCAGGATGCCTGCTTAATTTCTTGGCATTCCCCCAGCATATGATGGAAGCAATGTCTCCCCCCGCTGCCGGTATGGCTCCGATAATAGTGGAGGCAATGGCGGCAACCAGGCATCTTGGTGTCAATGCCGCCATTTCTTTTGCCGACGGCAGGATTTTACCGAGCTTCAAGTTTTCCTTCATAGCCTCCTGCTCCGCGGCCTCCTGTTTTCTCCTTCTCGAATATATCTGAAACATCACTTCGCCGATACCAAACATTCCCACCATAACAGGAATAAAGGAAATACCCGCCAGCAGGGATGTATTCTGAAAGGTGAATCTTCGTACGCTTAAGATCGGATCCAGGCCGATACAAGATAATAGGATTCCTGCGGCACCCAGTATAAGACCTTTTAAAAGATCTCCTCCTGCCACGGAAATCATCATGCTTATTCCAAATAGTGCCAGAAGAAAGTATTCACTGGGTCCGAAGGTCACGGTAAATTTTGCTATGGGATTTGCAAAAAGCATAAGACAGATGGTACTGAATAATCCGCCTATAAAGGAAAAAATAACATTAATGCCAAGTGCCAGTCCTCCTTTCCCCTGCTTATACAGTGCATAACCGTCAAAGGATTGGGTAATGGAAGCGGGAGTTCCCGGCGTATTTATGAGAATAGCAGACAGACCGCCTGCAAATATGGCGGCATTCCACAAACCCATGAGCATGGCAAATCCATTTGCAGGTGCAAACCAAAAAGTAATCGGTGTCATAATAGCAATACCCATGGTAGCCGATAAGCCCGGCAGGGAACCAATCATTACGCCAATCAGCACTCCGACGGCCAGAAATAATAATACGGAAGGCTGTAATACTGCTTGTAAACCTTCTAACCAAACTGATATCGTCATACTGTTATCTCCTTAAATCTGAAATTGAATTGAAAAAGCTTTAAAAAATACCAGATAAATAAAAAGCGAAAGTACCAGTGCATATAGTAATGCATATTTCCATGAACGTCCGAAAACCTTGTTAAGATAGAACGAAAATAAAAAAACGCCCAGCAAAAACAGACCGGTAACCTTCCATAATATAAGAAAACCGATTATCCCCAGAAAAGTCAGCAATAATATTCTTAAATTCTTTTTAAGTTCCTCATCCAGGACAAAATACTGTATGGTTCCCTTTTGTTTTATTCCCCGGATAATTAAAAAAATCCCTAATATACAAATCGTTCCGCTTAGCAAATACGGAAAAAATCCTGCTCCCGGCACTCCGTCGGAGGTCTGGGCACCGAAATCCAAATTGGGCGTAACTATAGTGGTTATATAAAAAAACACTCCAAAGAGTACTGTCAATATGCCGGGAATCACATCCCCTTTTAATAACCTGCGCATAATTTTCTCCTTTTTATGGACATATGGCAGCTTGCCGCGGCTCAATCAACGACTGGGCGCGGCCTGCCATTTCATGAGTTATTCCTGAACAATATTTAAAGTCGGTATTAATTCGGAAAAGTAGGAAAGCTCTTCCGCTGCCAGTATATCCATTCTTTTTGCTCCAAGATAGGCATGTTCAAAGCCCTTGCTCTCCAATACTTCCTTTAATGCTTCCGAATTTATGGCAGTTTCCGCAGCTTTTTCCAATATACCGACTACTTCATCAGGTGTATCCTTAGGTACGGCAAATCCTCCCCAGCCCTGAATGGTCACGTCAATCCCCATTTCCTGCGCTGTTTCCACCTCCGGAACAACTGATGAGCGTCCTTCTCCCAGCACTGCCAATACCCTGAAGTCTCCTGACTCCACATTCGTCTGCACTTCTGAGGGACTCACGGCCGTAGCCTGGATATTATTGCCAAGAAGTGCTGCAACTGCCGGAGCCGCACCATCAAAGGGTACGTGGGTAAATTCCACTCCGCATTCTTTTTCTATGGATGCGGCTGCTATATGCCATATGGAGCCGGTTCCCGAATTTCCGACCTGAATTTCACCGGGATGCTCCTTGGCATAGCTGATAAATTCGTCAAAGGTCTGCCACGGGCTGTCCGCCCTGACCGTAATGGCTGCAGGAATGGTCATGGCACGGCCAATAAAGCGAAAATCATTGGTTGATAAATCCGTATAGCCTAAGGATTGTATCATGGTTGATTCTACCGGCATATACGCAATGGTATAACCATCGGCTTTACTGCTTCTCACCTGCTCCAGTCCTACCGCTCCGGAAGCTCCGGTTACATTTGTCACTAATACCTTTGTGTCAATGGCCTTTTCTAATTCGGATGCGAAAATTCTGGCCGTCGTATCAGATGCACCACCTGCCGAATAGGGAACTACAATGGTTATCTGCTTTCCTGCCGGAAAATCCGTGGAAGACGCTTCCTCTTCACTTACCTGCTCCTCACCTGCTGCCTCTTGTACTTCTGTTTGTGTTTCCGTTTTTCCTGCCGATGCTCCACATCCCGTCATTATGACGGCTAAACCGGTTATCAATGCTAAAACTAAAGACTTTTTCATTTGTTACCCTCCTGATTTTAATGATTTTTAATAGGTTTATAAATAATTTTTTATTTTCTCATATAGTTTTGCTTTTTCATCCTCGCTGATATCTAACAAGGGCTTTCTCATATGACCGCCGCGTATGCCTCTAAAGGTTAATATTGTTTTAAATATGGACATATCCGCTCCGCCTCTCATGGTCCAAACCATATTATTGGCCCTATCCTGGGCTTCCTTTGCCTTTGCCATATTGTTTTCCTGAAAGAGCCGGTATATCTCCGTAAAGAGCTCTGGAAAAGGTCCCGAGCATCCTGATACCGTTCCGTCGGCACCTGCCGCCAGTGCCGGTAAAAACATGTGGTCCGCTCCAAATACAACAGAAAAATCACCGTTATTGACTCTCAGATATTTTAACAGAACAGACATATCCGGATAGCTGTATTTCACACCGATGACATTTTTACATTCTTTACAGATCTGTTCCATTGTTTCCGGCGAAATATCGTTACGTGCTAATTGGGGGATAACGTATACATAAACGGGAAAGTCATCCGGCAGTGCATGGCACACATCCTTATAATATTGAACCATAGCTCTCTCATTTACCGTAAAATAGGACGGTGTAACAACACCGATGCCGTCGGCACCTATTTTATGTGCATGCCGGGCTAAATCAATGGTTTCTTTCATAGTCATTGCCCCAACATGTATGTAAACAGTAACACGTCCGTCGGCCTTTTTCACAACTGTTTCCGCAATAAGCTCTCTTTCTTCCTTACTCAGCAAATACATCTCTCCCGTTGTCCCCGTCGGATATAAGCAATTCACCCCCTTCTCAATCAAAAACTCCGTCTGTTCTTCCAATGCCTCCGCATCTACCTCTCCTTCTTCCGTAAAAGGTGTCGTCATCGCAGTAATTACTCCGTATAGTTTTTTCATTTTTTCTCCTTTTCCTTATTTTAACATGCATGATTTCACTTAACTGCCGTTCCCATGTTACAAAACCACTTGCATTTTAAGAAAAGTGCCCCACTGTTCTATTTGCAGCAGAATTTTTAGTATAGGGACATAATCAGAAAATTTTACCATTTCTTGTTATGACGTTCATCATTGCTGAACAACATTCATGCATGCAGCTTGCACTTTAATACTATTATACTAAAGTCATTTAGTCAATATTTGTTTGCTATACATTTTACCCAA
>CAMJWQ010000116.1 GCA_946409475.1 uncultured Lachnospiraceae bacterium | reverse complement strand
GTTCGATTATGAGCAGGAAAACCGCAGTGTGGAGGAAAAAATAGAAGCTGCCATGTCAGCCTTTGCTTCTTCAGGCACAGGGTATTGCTTTGACACAATGCCCGGAAGAATCATTTACATGTATCATGATCCGGAGCGGTTTTTTAAATATATTCGGCCGGTACGGAAATAAGTTGATACGACTGCCTATCCACTATCGTTTCTCACGAGAAACTAAATTGGCATATTCCTTAAAAACTCCAAACGAGTAGACTATATTTCACGATTTATTATATCGGAGAAATATAGCCTGCTCATTGACTTGATATATTAAATTTATACGTAATACTATGAAATATGGTGCTTCTGTGTAGGGGGAGCATAGGCGCATACCAGTGCAGCTTTATTAATATCAGAGAACGTTGATGTTAGGACAGTATCTGCCAGATTGGGCCATGCACAAACAAGTACTACCATGAATATCTATGCTCACAGCCTCGCAAAATCAGATGAAAAGGCAGCCGACACTTTCGAAGATATTTTTTATAAAAAGGTTACATATTTTTAACAGTAACCAAATAGTCACTAAACAGAAAAGGCACTCCATTCCAGAGTGTCTTACTTTTTCTCAAAATCGCTGTAACCCTTGTATTTCCCGGGTTTTTCTAAAAGCTAGCGACGGGAATCGAACCCGTGACCTCAACACTACCAATGTTGCGCGCTACCGACTGTGCCACGCCAGCTTATTTTATTTCTAACCTTTTTCTTTCCAAAAGCGTTACCGAAAGTCATTCTAACACATTGCTTATATCTTGTCAACGATTGAAGCTTAATAATTTTAATTTGAGTTACTATTCAGCCATTATTTTTTTTATTTTTGTTTTAATCCTTTGTATGGCATTATCCGTGGATTTTTCATCCTTATTTAACAGCTTAGCCATTTGTGCATAGCTCAGTCCTGCCAAATATAAATCAAGAACCTGTTTTTCAAACTCACTTAAGCTCTTCTCAATTTGTTCTTCCAAGGCGTTTATGGTTTCCTTGTCAATAAAGAGCTCCTCGGGACTTTTATTAACCTTGCTGGGATACGTATCAATTAACGCACCATATTCTCCGTTGTCGGACATACCGTCGGAATAAAGAGATACATAGGTATTCAGAGGAATATGCTTCTGTCTCTTGGATGCCTGAACAGCCGTATACATTTTTCTGGAGATGCATAAATTCGCAAAGCTGTAAAAGCTGCTGTCCTTATTGGGCTGATAATCCCGAATGGCTTTAAATAAGCCAATCATACCCTCCTGTATGAGGTCATCATTATCACCACCGATTAAAAACATGGCTTTTGCCTTTTTACGCACCAGATTTTTATATTTTTCCATAATAAAATCGGTAATTTGTGTTTCTCCTTTTCTTAGCCTTGCAATTAGCTCTTCGTCTGAAACGGCAGTATAATCCATCCCCTTCATGGCACCCTCCCTATGATAGTTACTATTCAGCCATGCAGTAAAAAACGTGCAGAAATCAGAGGCCTGCCTGCGGCAATTTTCCGTATGTTTTTTGCTATAGGCTTGCCTGGCCGCAGCAAAATGCAGCATAGCGGTATTGAGCCGGCATGGATAAATTGTAACCTACAATAAACAAAAACTTAGAGTAACAGTTATACGCATTATACTCCGATTTTATAAGAAAAACAAATCTTACTTTCTTACCGGTGCTTTGCGCTCTGCTGCCCTGCCCAAGCCTAACTGCTCTACATAATTTCATTACTTTCTTTTTCAAACAACCAGATGAGAGAAAGGAAATAAATTGATCATAAGAATCTGCAGATATCATGAAAATCAGCGCCTTTGTCTCACAACCTCATAAGCTAAAATTCCGGCAGCTACGGATGCATTTAGGGAATCAATATCACCTTTCATGGGGATGGAAGCAACAAAATCACATTTTTCTTTCACCAGACGGCTTACACCACTGCCTTCACTGCCTATGACAAGACCAATGGGACCTGTTAAATTCAGGTTATACATACATTCCCCCTCCATATCGGCACAAGCAAACCATAATCCCTGTTCTTTCAATTCATCAATGGTATTACCAAGATTCGTAACCTTTGCCACCGGAGTGTAATTGAGGGCACCTGCTGAAGTTTTGGCCACCGTTGCCGTTAAGCCTACCGCTCTTCTTTTGGGAATGATAATACCATGCACTCCTGCCAAATTTGCCGTTCTGATAATAGCTCCTAAATTATGAGGATCTTCCAGATTATCCAGCAGCAAAATAAAGGGAGGCTCATTCTTTTCCCTGGCCGCCTGTAAAATATCTTCCACCTCAGCATATTCATAGGCAGCAGCATAGGCAACCGCTCCCTGATGCTTCCCTGTCTGAGAAATTTGATCCAGGCGTTCCTTTGCTACGTAATTTATTATGGTATCCCTCTTTCTGGCTTCTCTTTCTATGCTTTTTATCGGTCCGTCCTGACACCCGCTTAAAAGAAAAAGCTTGTCTATGGTCTTACCGGAACGAAAGGCTTCTAAAACCGCATTTCTGCCCTCTATTGTATATTCTTCGTATCTCATAATTTGATACCAGGTCTCAAGCAGCATACTTGCATGCTCCTTTGAGACGCAAACACAAGGGGTAAAAGTTATGTGTTTGCATTTATCCTTTCCTTAAAATTCTTTCACCCTTTTCCCCCATAGGATACTTTCCTATTATACTATTCCTGCTATATTTCTTTATTCAGTATATGATACCCTGTTCTGACTAAATGAACAGCTCTCTCCATGCGGTTTTGCAGATATAAGTATCCCATGACTGCTTCTAACCCCGTAGCCTTTTTATAATCCATTATTTCCGCATTTTTAGGTATGGAATGAGGATTGGAATTTTTACCTCTCTTGTATATGGTAACTTCCTCCTCGGTAAAGACCTCCAGCAAGACATCCCCTAAAGCGGCCTGTGCCGAAGCCTTTACCAAATCAGTTGCCGCCTTATGGATTTTGCTGGTCTGACGATTGCCCTCTTTAATCAGAACCGTTCGTATAATCAGGTCAAATATACAATCCCCCATATATGCCAGTACCAATGGGGAAAAAGTTCTGATATCCTGATCGGGTAAATGAAATTCCTCCTCGATTGTCCGGAGGATGCTTCTACTATCCTTTATGCTCTTCTCCATTTTACTCCTTCACGGGTATCTTCTAAGATAATGCCTTTACTTAACAGCATATCACGTATTTCATCAGCTCGCTTGAAATTTTTTTCCTTTCTTGCTGCCTGCCTTTCGGCAATCAGATTTTCTATTTCCTCATCCAGCACCTCTTCCTTTTTATCCACTACGATACCGAGAATATCTGTCAGCATGATTAGCTCATCCAACAATGCCTGTAAAAATGCCTTTGAATTTTCAGCGGATATATTTGTGTTCATGAATTTCACTAATTCAAAAACTGCCGTTACCGCATCCGCCGTATTAAAGTCATCATCCATGGCTTCGTCAAATTGTTCCGTATATTTTTCCGCTTCCCTTAATAACTGCTTTTCCGTTTCCGTCACAGTACCGTCAACGGCGGATTTCATAAGATGCCTGCAATTATTTGCCGCGGTAATGATACGTTCCAGGCTGTTTTTGGCGGCTTCCATAAGTTCACCGCTAAAATTTAAGGGGCTTCTGTAATGGGCACTTAACATAAAAAAGCGAAGTATCTGCAAATCATATTTTTCCCCGATATCCCTTACCGTAAAGAAATTTCCTGCTGATTTAGACATTTTTTTATTATCAATATTTAAAAATCCGTTATGCATCCAGTATTTTGCAAATTCTTTTCCATTGGCAGCCTCACTTTGGGCAATTTCATTTTCATGATGAGGAAAAATCAAATCCTCCCCTCCCGCATGAATGTCAATTTGTTCTCCCAAATATTTTTTAGACATAACGGAGCATTCAATATGCCAGCCGGGACGTCCTTTACACCATGGTGAATCCCAATATGGCTCTCCTTCTTTTTTGGGCTTCCACAGCACAAAGTCAAATTCATCCTCCTTGGTTTCTCCGGAAACCTTGATTTCCCGATGCCCTGCCTGCAAGTCCTCCAGATTTTTATGTGACAGCTTACCATATTCTTTAAACCTTTTGGTACGGAAATAAACCGTTCCGTCTTCCACGGCGTATGCATAGCCCTTTCGAATCAGAGCTTCTATCATTTCCAGCATACCGCATATTTCTTCCGTGGCCAAGGGATGTTTGGTGGCGGGTTTCACATTCATGGCCTTCATGTCTTTTTTACATTCTTCAATATATCTTTTTGAGATCTCATCTGCTGAAACGCCTTCTTCAATAGCCTTTTTAATGATTTTATCATCCACATCGGTAAAATTGGAAACAAAATTCACTTCATATCCCTTATGCTCCATATATCTGCGTACCGTATCAAAAACAATCATGGGCCTTGCATTACCGATATGAATTAAATTGTATACCGTAGGTCCGCAGACATACATTTTTACCCTTCCCTCTTCTAACGGGATAAATTCTTCTTTCCGTTTTGTCAGTGTATTATATACTTTCATCCTGTTTCTCCTTTTCCTTTAATCTAAGCTCCAATTCCTTTATTTGATATCTTATGGAATTTATTTCCCTTTGCAAATCGGCAATATCGCAATTTACGGGATCCGGTAAGTGTATCTGGTCCATGCTTTGCCTGGGAACGGATACCAGCCCCTGCTTTACGATCCTTCCCGGAACACCTACCACGGTACAATTCGGAGGTACTTCCTCCAGCACGACGGATCCTGCCCCGATTTTTGAGTTTTCTCCTATCGTAAAGGAGCCCAATACCTTCGCCCCTGCACTTACCAGTACGTTATCCTCCAGTGTAGGGTGCCTTTTACCTTTCTCTTTTCCCGTACCGCCTAAGGTAACTCCCTGAAACAGTGTTACGTTATTACCTATTATGGTTGTTTCTCCGATAATTACACCGCTGCCGTGATCAATAAATAAACCTTCCCCGATAACAGCTCCCGGATGAATTTCAATCCCCGTTTTTCTCACTGCTCTTTGCGATATCCACCTTGCCAGAACATAATGCTTTTTTAAATATAATTTATGAGCAATACGATAATGCAGGATTGCTTTAAAGCTTGGATATAAAAACACTTCTAAAGAGGAATGAATGGCCGGATCCCGTTCTTTTATAATATGAATTTCGTCTTTAATTCTCTGTATAAATCCCATTTATGAACTCCTTTATTAAAACAGTATTATAGTATTTTATTTCATAGGACGAACTCTCCTGTTTCTATTTGGTTGCAATAGTCCGGATTCGCCGGAGTACACTGGTACACCAGCACTTTATTACAGAAAAAAACCGCCTCTAAAAAGAGACGATAATAACCGCGGTTCCACTCTAATAAAAGACTGATGCCTTTCACTCCTGCACGTAACGTGTGTTCACGTACTAAGCTACTTATCTTCACCTAGTCGGCTCCCGAATGCACTTTCTGTTATTCTTTCATAAAGATTGCTTTCAGCCGGTGACAATCTATCTCTTTTATGCCCGATATAACATACTCTTTTCTTTCATTGCCTTTATCCATATAGTAATAGTCTATGCAATAGTATACTTTTTGTCAACAGTCCCTCTAAGAAAAATGTAATTTACACGATTTCATTAATAAATACCGGTATCGTATTGATATTTTTCAGCTTTTCCATAACGGCTGCGGATAAGCCATACTTCGAAAGTAAAGTGGCCGCAGGCAGAAAACCAAATAAAAAAGCCGTTAATTCATCTATACCCATGCTTACTTCCGGTTTTCCATCGGTAATACTTACATAGGTTTCCTCCGTATTTATTTCCAAACGGAATTTTTGATTATTACTTTTGATAATGGAATCTATAACAGCGACGGTAATTCGAACAGGAATTTTAGCCGTAAGGAGAGAAAGCATTTTCCCTACGGATATTATCCTTCCCATCATATTAGGTATCTGCATAATATCTCCACCCTTGCCCCAAAAGCCTTTACAAATAACATCTTTTTTATAATGGAAACAAATTTTTCTTAAAATAGGAAAGATGTCATTTTTAAATTTTTCTTCTATCAGCAGTTCTCTAACCTCCACGCAGGACTCCATAGCTATATTAAAATAACCAATACACCGGTTTTCATAACTTATCATGCAGATACCGCCATTCTGTGACTCCTGCTCCTTTTGTAAACGCCTGAAATACTTTTCATCGTGCCTCACCATGCAAAAAGACTTACTTTCCCATGATTTTCCGCTGAATTTTGCCAATTCCCTGTAGTTTTCTTCACTGATAAAAGTAAAGGTAACCGGAAAATTCATTTCTTCATTTTTCCCTTTGTTTTGTATTTCATTCTCTATCTTACCGTAAATCATTTTTATTTGGTTCTGTTTATCAATAAAGCGAAAATCAAAGGGGGTATATATGGACTCCCTGGCGGGCATGAGAAAAGTAAAGGGTTCTTCCCCTTCATACAAAAGATGCATGGCTTCTTTTAACAGCTCACTCATAAAACCCTGATGCCTGTATTCCTTTTTCGTTGCAACAGCCACAATATAATGACTTTTTACAATTCTTTCCCTGTACAGCAGGGTGAAGGGATTCAAATGAAGCATGGAAACCACGCTTCCATCCTTTTCCACAACCAATACTTCGTTATCCTTTATTTTTTCAGAAAAATAATCAAGAAATTTTTTACTGTCTTCTGTAAAAACTTCTTCCCATAAATTCCTTGTTTTTATCTTTTCATAATGATTAAGTCTTTTTACCATTTTATTTTCCTTTGGGACACCCTGAACAGCCATTACAGCCTTCACAGTTCCTTATTCCATTTTCATTTGTTACGATTTCATCATAATAACGGTAATTTTCTACCGTTTCTAATAAGCATATGGCCTGGGCACTGATGCCTTCTCCTCTTCCCGTAAAGCCAAGGCCTTCTTCCGTAGTTGCCTTAATATTTACATTACGCACAGGGATTTTCAGCACCGATGAGATATTTTCAGTCATTTTCTCCATAAAGGGGAGAAGCTTGGGCGCCTGCGCAATAATGGTGGCATCGATATTACCAATTATCATGCATTCTTTATCAAGAAGCTCTTTTACCTCGGATAGCAGCCGCATACTGGATATGCCTTTATATTTCGGATCACTGTCAGGAAAATGCTTTCCGATATCGCCAAGGGCCGCTGCTCCAAGAAGAGCATCCATAATGGCATGTAACAATACATCCGCATCGGAATGTCCCAGCAATCCCTTCTCATATGGAATTTTGACCCCTCCTAATATTAAATCCCTATCCTTTAGTAATTTATGAACATCATAACCCATTCCGATTCTCATCATGTTTCCTCCCTTTCCCTATTCTTTTTGTAACGTAATGACTACCAGCTCCGGCCGGTTAAAAATACGCTGGGGTATGACACTGTTGCCCAGTCCTCTGCTGACTATCATTTTTGTGTCCTTCACCTCATATAAGCCGCTTGTATATTTGGGAAACAGCCCCTGATTCGGTGCAATGACCCCTTTTATAAACAGGAAGCGGAACTGTCCCCCGTGGGCATGGCCGGTCAACGCCAAGTCCACATTATTTTCCGAATAAAGACTCATTTTTTCAGGCCTGTGTGACAGTAATATCTGATAGCCTTTATAACCGGTATCCATTAGCTCAGCTAACATTTCTTCAAAAGTAACATCTCCCTGAAAAAAAGCAGGATCATTAATACCTACGATACGGATGCTTTCCCCATTTTTTTCAATAAACATATCTTCATTGCCAAGAACCATTACCCCGGCCTTTATCAGTTCCTGCTTCAGTGCTTCATACTGAAAGGATATCTTTTCATGATTACCCGGCACATAAAATACAGGAGCCAGGGAATTTACCTGCCTGATATATTTCATGGCAGCTTCTATATCCGTCCTTTTTCTGTCAATAAAATCACCGGTAATGACAATAATGTCCGGTTCGATCTCTTTTGTTTTTTCTGCCAGGATAGATTGATCTACTCCAAACTCTTTATTATGTAGGTCAGAAATATGAAGTATTTTAAAATTATGAAAGCTTTCAGGTATTTTTTCGCTGCTTACGGTAAAATAGCTGATTTGAATGCGGTTGTTCTGGTCATAAAGAAATAGCAGTAACAGTATTACCAGTACAATTATTTTAATTGCGAAGCTCAACATTTTTTTATTTCCGCCTTTCATGATACTGCCTTTCTGCGGATTTCATTTATTACTATCATATACCAAATTCTTTTAAAACATGTATCCTTATTACCCAGTATACTGTCATGCCAAAGGACGGATAAATAAATTTGGCACCGCTCTCTTTTCCTCTAAGAACCATTTCTTTTATGTCAGCTTCCGAATCGGTGATAAAGGGCAGAACAGGCATCCACAAGCTCCAAGGCATGTCTCGTTAAAAGATGCTTCTTTTCATAAGCATGATAAGGATCACTCATGGAGCCTGTTCCCACTACGCCCTTTTTTACCTTTCTTCTCAAATCGTTTCTTATGATTTCCAATGCGTTTTCTTTTGCCCTCACCTGGTCAAAATCCTGTATCTGATAGCAATCGCTTCTGCTGTCACAATAAATACAGCCATGACAGCACCAGCGGTAGATATTCATATTATAATCAATCCCAAACCAGGAGGATGCGTTTTTGGTTTTTGTTACGATTGTTTTTGCTTTTATATATTCCACTTCATCATCCTCTTTATTTCTATAGTTATAATATGCCGAATTATGATTGCCATTTTCCTATCTAATTACCATCTCTGTGTGTTAAGATTATCTTCTTTCACTTCATTTTCTTTTTTTATTTCCTCTATAGCTGCTTCACAGGCAAGAAGTGCATCTTTTTCTCTTTCGGCAGCTATTAAAAATCCGCTGTTGTGACAAAATTGCAGGGTTTCTATACCGGTTATCCGCTGCAATTCCAGGGCCTCCTTACCACGCCAGGCAAGGGGAAAGGGAATTTTCATACTTCCCTCCGTTCCCTCTTCAGAAACTGCCTGTGCACAAAAGCCTCCTCTTTTGGAAGGATAAATGACAAAATAAACACCGGTTCCCTCAACGC
>CAMJWQ010000115.1 GCA_946409475.1 uncultured Lachnospiraceae bacterium | reverse complement strand
CTCTCAAGCCGGAAATCATAATATAAAATTAAATTTCTTATTTTTAGCCGTATTTCATTTAAATATTGTTCAAAAAGGATAAAAAATGGAAACAGAAGTTAAAGTATTGACCATATGCACTGTTGAAATGGGGAGAAATGGAATTTCCACCTTCATAATGAATTGCTTTCAAACAATTCATAAAAATATTGTGCGAATGGATTTTGTAGCACCTGCCATAGGCGATAGCAGTATAAGTGATTTTATAAAGGATATGGGCTCGGATATCTATGAACTGAATATGAGGAACCGGAATCCTTACAGATATTTCGTAAAGCTGGTTCATTTGATCAGAAAGAAAAATTATGACATCGTTCATGTCCATGGAAACAGCCGTACCGTTGCCGTTGAGCTTTTAGCCGCCAAAACAGCCGGATGTAGGGTGAGAATCGCCCATAGCCATAACACCAATTGTAATCATTATACCGCCCATGCCCTATTAAGGCCCGTTTTTGAAATTTCCTGCACACACCGCTTTGCATGCGGCAGGGAGGCAGGTATATGGATGTTTAAAAAAAATGATTTTTTAATCATTAATAACGGTATCCGAACAGAAAATTTTATATTTTCCCGGAAGGACAGAGCTTCTGTCAGAAATTCTTTGCAGCTTACCGATGAATTTGTAATCGGACATATCGGCCTCTTTAACGAACAGAAAAACCATGAATTTATAATTCGTGTTTTTGCTTCCTGTTTAAAGGAAATAGAAAACTGTAAATTGTTACTGGTAGGAAACGGAAGGAATTATGCCGTCATGAAAGAAAAAGCCAGAAAGCTTAAAATAGAGGATAAGGTTATTTTTTACGGACAAAGCGATGAGGTAACAAAATTATTGTCGGCAATGGATTTATTTCTGTTTCCCTCCAAATTCGAGGGCTTTGGAATTGCTCTTATGGAAGCGCAAATAACAGGAATGCCGTGTATTGCGTCAAATGCGGTTCCTGAATCAACGGCTATGGGAGACAGGGTATACTATTTAGGACTGGATGAGTCCACTGATAAATGGGTGGAGATGATACGGAGGCTGAAGGCGGAAAAATGGGTCCGTGAAAGCTTTTACCAGGAAAATAATGCAAGGATCAGAAGCTTTGATATCCTTAATACCGCTGAGTACCTGGAAAAGTTATATTTGTCTTTTGTTAGAAAAAGGGACCTATGTGTGACGGAAAAGATATTCAACTTATCATTGTAATCGTAAATTACAATTCCTATATTCATACGAAAGAGTGCGTGGAAGCCTTATTAAAACAGACATACCAAAAATTCCTGATCTATATTATTGATAACCTGTCGGAAAAAGAGGAACAAAGGGGTATTGCAGCCCTGAGGGGTGAAAGGGTGCTTCTGCATTTTTCAGAATATAACAGAGGGTTCTCAGGCGGCAATAATTTAGGAATACGATATGCCATGGAACAAAATATTCCTTACATTCTTTTACTTAATAATGATACGGCTTGTGAGGAAGACTTCCTGGAAAAGTTAACGGCTAAAGCGAAAATACACAGTGACTGTGTTATCTGCCCTAAAATATTAAATTATTATGAAAGAAACAAAATCATGTACGGCGGCGGAAATATTACTCGCCATAAGGGTGCGGTCACCATATACGGGGTGGGTAAGGATATATCCTGCTGTGGTGAGGACAGACGGATAAGCTTCGCACATGGCTGCTGTATGCTGCTTCCTCTCTCCCTGGTCACAGAAGTGGGATTTATGCCGGAACATTATTTCCTGTATTTTGAAGATACCGCTTATTCAAAACAAATAGCCGATGCAGGATTCTCCATACTATATTGCGGAAATGTGGAGATTTTTCACAAGGAATCCGTATCCACATTAAAATATTCGGATAACTATCAATATTACTTTATCCGGAACCGATTACTTTTTATTAAGGAGCATATCGATTCCCCATTTCAAATACCGGCGTATTTATACACCCTGTTATACATCATTAAAAAATTAGTATCCGGAAAATTTAAATTTAAAAATTGCATGGATGCCATCCGGGACTTCCATGATAAAAAAACCGGAGTAAAAGAAATACCGTAATTTTAAAAAATATGTAATAGTACATAATGCGTTATTTAAAAGAAAGCTGGTACGGAAATGAAAATACTGTTTTACATACTGGGCTTAACATCAACGATGATGATTTTGAAGCTCCAGATCGGCAGCTTCGACCTTACCTTATTTAATCTGATTCTATATATTATCGCCATGTTTCCGCTGCTTCAGATACTTAAAAGCAAAAAACTGATTATTCCGCGAAGCAATATGTATTTTTATTTTTTACTGATTCTGTTAGGAAGCACACTGGTCAATGCCCTGTTTTATAAAGAAGCCGTATGGTTCCGTATATGTATAAAAAATATTTTCAGCTTCATTTTACCCCAGATCCTGTTCTTATTAGGCATGAGAAGATTACCGGAGGAGCATATCCGGCAATTTATGGCAGGTTTTCGTCTATCTGTTATTCTGCAGCTGCTCTATGGATTGCTGCAATATCTTTTTTATGAATTTACCGGAAGAAACGTGAATTCCCTGCTGTTCGGCTATTTAAAGGAAAGCTTTTATACAAGTACGAATAGAAGAGGCGGTACCATAGCAGTGAGCGGATTAGGCTACCATCCAACCTATTTTGCCATCACAATGGTAATGGGATTTATTATTTTCGACAATATTTTTATACAGCTTTTATGCGTCTTCCTGGTAATACTGTCCTCATCCAAAACCGGATTGATTACATTGGGAGTGGCTTTCTTTGCCAAAGGCATTTATCGAGTATGGGCTGAAAAAAAGGAAAACAGAAAGCTGTGGATCAATAAGACGGCCAGCAGAATGGTAATGGGCATAACGGTTAGCATCATACTAATAGGCTCCTACAGGAATATCCCCATATTAAAAGAGCTGTTTACGAATACGGTATCATTAATTATTAACTATTCAAAGGATGGATCCGGCAGTACCCATGCAGGCTATTATAGAAATGCAGGCCATTATCTGGAAAAGCTGGGATTTTTAAAAGGTATTTTTGGAGGCGGAAGCGGTACGTCAGGGTATGTACTGAAATACTTCGGCAGGGATACAGGCGCGGCCTGGAGTATTGAATCGGATATCTTAGACATTTTATTTAATTCCGGTTTTACCGGCTTCATTCTTTATTATGCCTGGAATTTAATGAATATTTGGAAAAAAAGGTTTGACAAAAAGAATTTTACAATATGGGTTTCTCTATTCATTGCCGGTATTTTCTACAATTTTATTGGTTCCTGGGTTACCGTTCTGCTGGTCATCCTGCAGGCGGCAGACCTTAATAAGGATACGGTCAATAATGTGACGGTATCCGCTGCCGTTAAGAAAGGCTGGTTATGGAAGATAGAATATATGTAACAAAATCCTCAATGCCCAATTATGAGGAATACTGTGCGGCTATTAAATTACTGTGGCAGGATGCTTTCATCACCAATATGGGTAAATATCATGATGAGCTCGAAAAAAGCTTAATAGCATTTTTAAATGTGGATAAAATTTCTTTATTTTGTAACGGGCACATGTCATTGGAGCTGCTTTTACAGGCCATGGGGCTAACGGGGGAAGTGATTACCACTCCCTTTACCTTTGTCTCCACCACCCATGCCATAGTAAGGAACGGTCTGAAGCCTGTTTTTTGTGATATTAATCCCCATGATTTTACCATTAATACGGATAAAATAGAAGAATTAATTACGGAAAATACATCTGCCATCTTACCGGTGCATGTGTATGGAAATATATGCGACATTACCGGAATTCAGCAAATTGCGGATAAATATAATTTAAAAGTAATCTATGATGCGGCACATGCATTTGGTATTACATATCACGGCAGAGGCGTTGCCGATTATGGAGATGCCTCCATTTTAAGCTTTCATGCCACAAAAATCTTTCACACCATTGAAGGTGGTGCCGTTGTTTATCATAATGCGGAGCTTGGAAAAAGTCTGTATGATTTAAAGAATTTCGGCATAAGGTCGGAGGAAATTGTAGCTGAGGTTGGTGCCAATGCAAAAATGAATGAATTTCAGGCAATTATGGGCCTGTGCAACCTGAAAAGGATAGACGCTGAAATAGAAAAGAGAAAGCTGCTTACGAAACGTTACCTCAAAAACTTAAAGGGTATGAGCGGAATAAAAGTAAAAGAAACAAAAAACGACGGAGAGGATAATTACGGCTACTTTCCCATTGTATGCGAGGAAAACCTATTGGGATTTTCAAGGGATGATTTATATAAGGAATTGGCAAGGCACAATATATACGGCAGAAAGTATTTTTACCCTTTAACCTCGGACCAGGCATGCTTTAGAAATAAATATAAGGACATTCCGCTTCCTGTTGCCCGGAAAACAGCAGACAGAATACTGACATTACCCTTATATGCGGGACTTAGTACGGAAAATGTGGACAGAATCTGCAAAATCCTGTGGGATATGGTTTCCGCCCATAAAAAAAGCCGCATTTTATACGGGATTCATGAAAAAAAGCAAATGAAATCTATTAATGAATAAATAACAGGTGATATATCCTGTTATTCATAAATCAGGCAGGTATGAAAATGGATATTTTAGTAAGTATTAATTGTATGGCCTATAACCATGAAAAATATATGGCAAAAGCAATGGATGGATTTTTGATGCAGAAGACGGATTTTGCCTATGAAATAATTATCGGAGAGGATTGCAGTACCGACGGTACAAGAAAAATTGTAAAGGAATATGCAGAAAGGTTTCCCGAAAAAATCATAGTTATTACCTCGGAAAAAAATGTGGGCTGGCTGGAGAACTCCCTGCGGATTCACAAAAAATCAAGAGGTAAGTATATCGCCCTCTGCGAAGGAGATGATTACTGGATAGATCCTTATAAACTGCAAAAGCAGGCAGACTACATGAAAGCGCATCCCCTTTGCACTCTTTGTTATCACAATGCTTTTATTTTAAATATGAAGACCGGTGAAAAAACCTTATTTTTCAATGAAAGGATGAAAAGCCGGCTCTTCCATGCCGGTGATATGGCAGAGCAGTTTATTCCCACAGCCTCCAGAATGTATGTTAAGGAATCCTTTGATGTTATTCCTGCCTGGTATTTTGCATGTGTGGTTGAGGATCTGCCCTCCCAGCTGATACAGACCTATCGCGGCTGCGCCTGTTATATGTCCGATATTATGTCCGTGTACCGGTGGGGAGTTGCCAATTCCGCAACGCAGACCTTATTTGAAAGCAGGACAGCAAGAGAAAAAATTATAGCCAACGATAATAACATGCTTGCCATGCTGGACCACTTTAATGAATTTTCGAAGTATCAATACAATGCTCAGGTAAACAAAAGAAAAAAGGAATTTCAAATTAGAAATGCCTTACTGCTAAAAGATAAGCTTTCATTACGTACCATTCTGAAAGCGGAGCCCATGGTAATAAAAATAAAATTTTATGCTCAGTTTTACCTGCCGCGTTTCTATAGGAAATTGAGAAAAGAGCGTCTGGGAGTAAAATTTATGATGGATAACAATGTAAAGCTCAGCGAGTATGTAGAATAACATTTTCCCGGGAGGTATACATGAACGGCCTGATATCTGTTATAGTACCTGTCTATAATGTTGAAAGATATTTAAAGAAATGCCTTGATTCCATTCAAAACCAAACCTATGAAAAAATGGAAATACTATTAATTAATGATGGCTCCACCGACAGCTGCAGAGAGATATGTGAAGAATATCAAAGCGCTGATCCGCGTTTCATCCTTATCAATCAGCAGAACAAAGGTCTTTCCTCCGCCAGAAATACCGGTATTGATAAGGCAAATGGTGATTATTTGATGTTTGTAGATTCTGATGATTTTGTTGATGAACATATCTGCGAAATTCTTTTACGGAACCTGCAGAGGGCAGCTGCCGATATTTCCGTCTGCTCCTTCTGCCGTGTAACCGAAAGGGAGGCATGCGGCAGTTTCTTGACCAACAATATAAGAACCTTTTCAAATATCGGGTGCCTTTATAACATCTATAATGATTTATGTGACGAATCCACGGTAGCCTGGGGCAAGCTGTATAAGCGAAACTTATTTGAAAAAATACGTTACCCTCTTAATAAGATACATGAAGATGATTTTACCACCTATAAGCTTTTTTATTTAGCCGGGCAGGTCGTTTATACGGATGCAAAGTTATATTTTTATGTGACACGTTCGGACAGCATCATGAACACCGGCTTTTCCTTAATAAGACTGCACAGGCTGGATGCCTATGAAGAAAGAATGGCTTTTTTTAAAGAGCAGCATTTAGAGGAATTATATTTATTAACGGTACAGCGGTATTTGGAGAAAGCAGAGATCTGCAGCGTATTGCTGAAGAAATATTTTCCGGACCAGCCTTGCATCCGGCAAAGCATTGTTGACAGGTGCCATAAGCTGTATGTAAATAATCGGCTCAGCTTCCAAATAAAGCTGCTGGATAAAATACAGCATTTTCTGTTCGACAAAAATATATTTTTATATGTCTGCTACAAAAAACTTCGCTTATGGGCATCTGCCGGAAAAAAGAAAATTTATGGTATTTGGAAACCAACTTAAATTTGCCGGCAGGAGAGGAGATTTGAAATGAAATGGGTATCGGTTATTATCCCTGTTTTAAATAGGGATATCCATCTGGATAAATGTGTAAAAAGTGTCCTGTCCCAAACCTATTCCGACTTGGAAATCCTACTTATAAATTATTTGCCTGCAAAGGATGCACTTCTTTTATCGGATGCCTATAAAGCAAATAGCAGAATTAAAATCATATCCGCTGCCGGCTATGTATCCGTGAATGATTCTGCCGGCTTACTGATGACCGGAATACAACAGGCAAAAGGGGAATATGTCCTCTTTGTAAACGGCAGTGACTGGATTTTGGATACAATGACAAAATCCCTGGTTGCTTGTGCGGAAAATTACCGGTCCGATGTGGTATTGTGCGGCTATTATTGTATAAAAGACGAAAGGTCCCTATTAAACCATTTTTCCGACAGAGATATAAGCCTTACCAAAAAAGAATTAATTTCATTTCTGCATGATGAGACCGGTATCCGAAATCATCTCTTTAATAAATTATGGAGGAGAGAACTTTTTACCGCTTTACATAATACGCAACGTAATATAGATTTCATAGCACTGACTTACCAGGCTTTGAACGAAGCGGTCAGGATTACGTTAACCAGCTATATTGGTTATTTTTTCACCGGCACCAGGGAAAGGATTTTTATTGAAGCATTTGAACGGAAAAAATTTTGGGAACCGGTACTTTCCGATTATAGGAGTGTCCTGCTATACGATACATTTATAAGTGCAAGGGAAATACTTTTACAAACCAAAGCCCATACATTAGGCTTTGCCAAAAGAGCAGTGTTTATTAAGGAAGCAAAGACATGCATCAGAAAATGTGCCGGCTATTTAAATAATGAAAATATTATTTCCCATGAACTGAAAAGAAGCTCCTTATTCCTGGCCAATTTCAGAATCCTTTATAAGGGATACAAATTTTTTGGCAATCACTTTCCCTATATACGGTCATGTTTGAAGATACCATTTTTTCTCAGATATCTGATAAATTGTGCCACTATAAAAATAAAGGAGCCTGAGGAGCATCCGCATCCGGATATTTACCTCATCGGCACACCGGGACATAAAAATCTGGGAGACCATGCTATTACGCAGGCAACAATAGAGTATTTCAGAAATATTGCTCCAAAATGTAAAATGATAGAGGTACCGGAATCCTCATTTCATGAATGGATTATCCATAGTAAAAATACTTTTTATGCAAATGACCTGATCATTTTTCAGGGAGGCGGAAATATTGGTGATTTATATCCCTTTGTAGATGAAATACGAAATCTTGGGCTGCGTTATTTTCTTAAATTACGCAAAATCATATTACCTCAGACGATCTATATTTCGGATTCCAAAGAGGGAAACAGGAAAAGGAAGCAGCTGAGCAAATTATACAAAAGATTAGAGCATATCCATTATTTTGCAAGAGACGAAGCCTCCTGCAATCAATTTAACTGTTTAGGGCTTACGGAAAAAGCTTCCCTATGTGCAGATATGGTTCTGCACTTACATACGGACAGGCATAACGGAAAACGGAAGGGGGCTCTGTTATGCTTGCGAAGTGATACGGAAGGTATCTTACGTACAGAGGAGCTGCTTTATATTTTGACATTAGTTCAAAAAGAGTATGCCCAGGTTTTAATAAGTGATACCTGTTCCCCCGTAAATATCGGTCAGGATAAGAGAGAGAGGCTTCTGAAAGAAAAATTAAGTATTTTTTGCACCAGGGAAATGGTTATAACCGACCGGCTGCATGGAATGCTGTTTGCTGTTATTACAAATACGCCATGTATTGTCCTGCCTAATTTTAATCATAAGGTTTCGGGAGTATACGAAATGATAAAGCCATATGCAAATGTTTTATTCATTAATAAGCTTGACGAGCTTCCAAAAGCATTGGCGCATGGTAAACAAGAAAATACCGGAACGGATTTTCATCAAATAGATACGCTTTTTATACCATTAACAACTGTTGTTTCAGAATATTATCAAACGGTTAATGAAAAGGATAACTTTTCAGGGTCATGAGGCAGGTTTCTATATGATAAAAAAGCTTTGTATGAACAATACGTCTTAAAAAAGATAATTTATGGGGATTGTACAAATAAATGGAAGAAGCCAGAACAACGAAATCTTTTAAAAATATTTCTATGGGGTTTTTAAATCAAATAGTAACATTATTATTAAGCTTTTTATCACGAATTGTGTTTATCAGAGCTTTAGGTATCCATTTTCTTGGAATAAACAGTTTGTTTGCGGATGTCTTAACCTTATTAAGTCTGGCGGATTTAGGAATCAATACTGCCATGATCTATAGCCTGTATCAGCCCCTGGCGGAAAATGACAGGGGGAAAATAAATGCTCTGGTTCATTATTATAGAAAAATTTACCTTAGAATTTCCGTATCAATCGCTGTTATCGGCAGCTGCCTTACCC
>CAMJWQ010000114.1 GCA_946409475.1 uncultured Lachnospiraceae bacterium | reverse complement strand
GGACTTAATTTTTTTTCTTCGTTCTCACCTTTTTCTGCTTCCAATTCCAGAATCTCACCCAGACGATCTGCTGCTACTACTGCTGTCTGTATCTGTGGCTGCAGATTGATCAGATTTTTTACCGGGTCCAGAAAATATACCAGTAAGGAATTAAATGTGATCAGTTGTCCGATTGTAATATCGCCTTTTATGACATACATTCCCCCAATCCATAATATAACAATGCCGCCAATCAGCTCTACAAAGGATTTCAATGATGTCTGTAAATTATTGACCCAGCTTAAATGAAAAATGCTTTTTAAGAGCTTGACAAATTTGATCTCCGTTTCCCGATTTGCTTTTCTTTCCGCATTATAGGCTTTTACGGTCTGTATTCCATTTAAGGATTCCACCAAATAAGAAGTAAGCTGTGCATTATCTTCCATCTGTGTTCGATTTAATCTTTCATACCATTTGTTAAAAGCTGCGACAATTACCATATACATGATTACGATGATGACAGTTATCCCGAACATTGCCGGATTTTGTATATACAGAATAATGCCGCCGGCTATGGCCATTATGGTATCAATCATAATGGTAAGGGTTGCTCCCGATATAGCATCTCTCACTTTGGAAGCATCATTAAATCTGGATACGATTTCCCCCACTTTTCTGGTTCCGAAAAAGTTCATGGGAAGCTTTAACACGTGTCTGTAATATCCAAGCAATAATGAAATATCTAACTTCTGACTTAAATATAATAATAAGTGGGAACGAAATGCATTTAGAAGTACTTTAAAAAAGTTCAGGAATATAACACCAATTGATAGGGTAGTAAGTGTCTTTGTCAGTCCGTCCGGCAGCACATCATCAATTAGTGCCTTAAAATAAAAAGCTCCTAATATTCCAAATATCGTATATATTAGGGATGCCATAAAAATATGTATCAGTAATTTCTTATGAGGCAAAAGAAGATAAAAAAATCTTCCAAATATCCCTTTTGTTTCATTGCCTTTTTGAAACTCCTGTGTTGAAGTCAGCAAAATCAACACGCCACTCCACTGATATTTGGGAGGAATTCCTTCTTTATGAACTTCTCCAAAAAATTCTTCCGGCTTTAGTTTCACAATTCCTGCAGCCGGATCTGCTATTATAACTTTCTTTTTTGTTATTTTATGTATGACTACATAATGCAGCAGATTCCCATCAACAATCACGTGTGCAATACATGGTAATGGAAAATCAGAAAAAAAAGCTTCCTTATTTCCTTTGACTCCCTTGGCACTAAAACCTAACTGCTCTGCCGCTTTAATAATTCCATATGCATTTGTACCCTGCTTGTCCGTTCCTGCAACTTCACGAATTTTTGTGATTCCTATCTTATACCCATTTTGCTTCGCAATTGTGGCAAGGCAGGCAGCACCACAATCCGTAATATCGTGTTGCTTTATGCAAAAATACTTCATCGTCTTATTAATATCCTTTTTCTCTAATTAAATATCTTTTTAGTCATCATCTTATTTTAAAATCTCCAAATACTATTCCACATTTTTTACATACCACACACCTTCCATCTCTGCCTCTAATGAAAACATTTCAAGAGCAAATATAACTTCTAATTAATGTCAATCATGATCTTATTACAATTTTCACAATACCAGCCTTCCACTTTTGTTCTTTTAAAAGGATTTTAAATATTTCCGAAGTACATTTCATTGCTACAGTAAGGACATTTCATCATGTATTCATTCCCTTCACTTTCAAATAACCAAATATTCAGCTTTGTTTCTAAGTTATAATAAAGGAATATATATTAAAAACTAGCCATTTCAAACTTCATCCCCTCATACAGAGGGGATAGAAGTTTTCTATATGACTTTACTTCATAATAATAAAACAGGATTACTATTACCGTTTGGAGTAATTAACCTAAAATACATTTACATCATTATTACAGTCAATTTTTTACTTTAAAAGATATTCTATCAGCAGATAACATAAATGCCCAACTTACTAATAAAATTGTAAATAATGGGTAATCAAAGCCATCTTTCTTAACTGTCATAAAGGCAATTATCCAATATAAAATATATGAGATACATCCTAAAACAAATGAACCAATTACTATTATCTTTGTATAACCGGTAACTATTTTATTTACTTCTTTCATATTTCTTATATTTGTAAAAAAATAAATAATATATATGATGTTAAACAAAATATGCCCTACTAATAACATATTGATTATACTCCTGAAACCGCTGTCATTATCCCAGCGGCAATACCTACGCCTACTACTAACGCTCCACCACCTGATACAATTGCACCTGCAACAATTAATCCTCCTCCAACTACTGACAACCAACCACCCCCGTCAATTGTCTCTAATTCATAATTTTCTAATTGTATTAGTTTATTTTTTTCCATTTAAATTTCCTCCTAAACTATTACATCTAAACATGCTAAAGAAGCACCAGCTAACATTAATCCAGCTCCTGGATTTAATATTCCAACAGGAATTGACCATGCAAGTCCCACTGCTCCTATAAATCCACAAGCTGCCTCTTTAGCACTTCCACCATCTACTAACATCATTTCATTTAATGACATTTCACTAAAAACATTTTCCATTTTTTTAATCTCCTTTTCATTTTCTTGTTAAATAATTTATATAAAACAACCACTATATTTGTTGCGCACCCAAATATAATCATTGCATTTACCACTATTTTCAAATAGTATTTTAAATATTTTTTTGACTAATTTAGCACCTAAACAAACAAATAATCTTCCTAATATAAGTTAATTTATATTCTGATACCATTGATAACAGTTATTACCTGCAAAAATATTCAAATGTCAAACACTGTTGTAGTATAATGGGAATACAAGCGTATAATTTTTAATTAAACTACTCCATTTATATTTAAATTATTTAATCCACAGGTTTAAAGGGAGTGTCCAACAAACTGGATTATTTATAAAATTATCCGTGTCTTAGCGAATTTACTTTAAAATCCGATATGAGAAAATCCTATATACAATTCACAGCCAATTTATTATGTACTTGGTGTAACAGTAGAATCAATAAAATCAGCAAATTCATAATCTCTTAGAAAATAAAAGAAACAGTCACTGCCTCTTACTAAAATAAAGAATTGATGATTTATAAGTTCTATTATACATATGTTAAAAACCATTTCATTACCCAAACAATTTCCAGAGCCAACTCCAATCAATTGAAGCTATCATATCTTCACTCCCTTCCCAATTCATATTCAAATCTTGTCCTTATATCTTAATTTAATTTTACTAACACACAAAAAAAAGACAATTTGAATTTCATGAACGACACTTTTTTTCCATGAACGACATCAAATTATCCTTTTACATATAAAAATATTATGTCAAATAGTAACCTCTGCTGTAAACCAACCTTCCTCACATCGATACTCCAGAACTCCGTCATATTTCTTTACTGTATTTTCTACATTACCACTGCCAAGGCCATGGTTTCTGCTGTCTTTTTTTGTAGTGATCAGGCGATTTTCTTTTTTTACAATATCTCCGGCAAAAGTATTTTTTACAGAGATGAATATCTGAAAATGATAGGCCCCAACGGCAATCCTTATTTTACGGTTTGAAATCTCATCTATCTTTTCACATGCCTCTATGGCATTTTTTACCAGATTTGCTATAATAGTACAAAGATCATAATCTGCAGCCCTGGTTTCCTCCGGCAGCTTTCCTTCCATTTCAATTTTTATCTGCTGTTTTTCTGCCCTTATCATTAACTGCCTTATCACTGCATCCACACTCTTATTTCCGGTATAATTATCTGTGGAAAATAGAGCAGACTCCTCCATAATACAATTCAGATAATCCTCCAACTCCTTGTAATCGCCATTTTGACAGCATGCTTGCAATACGATCATATGCTCCTTCATATCATGACGAAAACGGCGGATTTTCTCATCCTGTTCTATAAGATGAGAAAAGTATTCCTTCTGCAATTCCATATATTTTTCATTTT
The DNA here is from genome assembly GCA_946409475.1 of uncultured Lachnospiraceae bacterium. Classification (GTDB taxonomy): domain Bacteria; phylum Bacillota; class Clostridia; order Lachnospirales; family Lachnospiraceae; genus CAMJWQ01. The sequence goes on along the minus strand of CAMJWQ010000114.1, from coordinate 5,194 downwards.
GCCTGTTCTGTTCCTTCAGCTGTATTTCTCGATTTACGACAATTCCCTGCCATATTGTTATGATAACTAATACGATACAGGCAATCGATACAGAAAAGCCAATTGCATTTATATTTTTAGTTGAACCATATTCTCTTGTCAGCTCCTGCATAGGCGCCAGCATCAGAAATAAGCATAATACCACAATATAAAATAACATATACTGTTTCCAATCCAAATTCACCTGAAATGAAGCTCTTTTTTTCAACCTTCTATATCCTGATAATAACAAGAGCACGCTTCCCGGTACACATTGGCAGATAATAGTAAGCCAATTGCCCTCCGCAATTATGTACTCCGGCATACTAAGCATGGCCGCAAGCAAAAAAGATATACTTATCCCCACAACAGAAATTCCAATTGCAACAAAGGGATATATTAAAAAATATTTTATTTCTCTTGGATCAAGCAAAAAAACCGGTATTACTATCATCGAAATTAGACTGATTGCACTTGAAGCTTCCCTTCCCGCATAATACAGCATGAAATAATGAAAAAAAAGAATCAGGCAGACAGACAGCAGCCATCTCATCTTACTGCGGCATATGGGCGCTTGAAAAATAACAATATAGGCAAGTGTATAGTTAAAAAATTCCGTAACCAGGTAAATGAGTAAAAAAATGATATCTTCCTTCATAATCTTTTCTTCATCCTGTTTCTTCCGTATTGTAGATATTTCATCCTTGCCCGTTCTTTATATGATCTTCCTACCGGTATTTCCATAGATGAGTTCTGCAGAGTAACCTTTTCTCCCAAGTCAATTACATTTGCCAAATTAACCATAAACGATTTATGTACCCTTATAATAGGATACGGCATCATCTCTTTTTCTAAATCACCAATTTTTTTCGTACTCAGAATATAGCTTCCAGACCCGGCAGATGAAGTATAGGTAACAATTTCCGTATAACTGCCGGATGCTTTAAAATAAGCAATGTCCTCTAACCGGATTTCTATTACTTTCCCATCATATCCCTTAATTATTACTGCCACATTTTCTTCCAGCTCATTTAAGGTTATGGCAAGCATTTTATTTATCTTTTCCTGTAAAGGCGGCTTTGGTATAAATCCAATGGTCTTTCTGCTAAATGTATGATAAATACTTTCACTATGATTTGTCACAAAAACAATACGCCATATTTTATTTTGCCTTAAAACCGTATCTTTCAAATCTATTCCACTGATACCTGACATCTCTACATCAAGAAATAATATATCTATTTGCCCATTGCCATTCCCTTCACAGTAAAATAATACAGCTTCTCCACTGGAAAAGGATATATATTCATGTTTGATCGTGTTTTCTTTAAAATATTCTTCACATAAGTTGTGTATAATTTGACGTGCATCACTGACATCATCACAAATTCCTATACGAAACAAGCCGCATTCCTCCTTAAGTGTTCTCCATCGTAAAACAAACAGATTTGACTCCTTAAGATATCTTTCAACAATTTAGCTTCTTTAATTATACTAAAGAAAACGTAAATATACAAATTTTTTCCATTTATTACAATTGTAATAAATAGCCTCTTAAATAGCTTGTTCCGGATGACTATGTACCTACAATGACTCTATCATATTATGAGAATCCGGCAAGGGAAGGTTCCGACATATCAGCTGATTTATGCCTTTCAAAGAATAATGGTGATTATCTCTGTTTAAACTTCCCACAGCATTTTTTATATTTCTTCCCTGATCCGCACGGACATGGATCATTGGGATATATCTTTTTCTCTTTTTTAATTTCTTCTCCATTCAAACCATTTGGATAGAAAGATGTCTGAATCATATCCGCTCTGGTTTTACATCTTGCTTTTATTTTTGTTTTAATTATTGTATATTGCGTTTTTCTATAAAAATTTCTTCAGATATCTACGATTTCGATTTGCTCCAACCGCCTCAATCTTATCATCATTAACAAGCATTTTCAAAAGTTCCCTTGTTCTGGCAGTTTTCAATCCAACCATATCTGCGATTTCTTCTGTATTATACTCAATGTTTTTTTGCATACTTTTTAATATAATCTGCAACCTTTCTTCTGTTATCGCTGATTTTTCATTCTTGTCTATCTGTGCATCAACAGAATATTCCTCATCCAACGGAACAATTATTCTAAAAACATCCATCACGTTCCTGTTCCTTTTTCGTATCTGTCATAATTGTTTATCCTTTGGTTTTTTTATATCTGGCATCTTCCGGTTTCATCGCATCTGATGGAATTAGCCATGTTTTTCCCTTTTTTATCGCTCCATCAATTCGTCCTTCCGAACACAACACCCCTATTCGTCTCGGTGTAATATACCATTTTTCAGACATTTCAATCGTTGTTAAATATTCCATATTAGAGACCTCCAATCTGTTTTCTATTATATTCTTTTATCGGAATAATAACAAGCAAAAAATAGACTGATCTCTTTTATTTAAAATCAGCCTATTTCAAACTTATTATCGTACAAATCCTCTTAAACCATATACCATCATTTTAAATCCGGTCCATATTGCAAATATGATAAATAACCCGCAGCCCACATTTATCATTAATACTTTTCTTGCTTCTACATCTTCTATTTCTACAAGCAATCTGATAACAAAATAGGTAAGTATAATCAACAGATAAAGTAAAATCAGATTAATTGGAACAAATATACGAATTGGTTCTTTACCGCTTTTCGTCCACCTGATAAACATGCTTGAACTTACCGCTTTTTTCATGCCTTTTCGGCTCTTCCTCCGATAGCTTTATGGATACCTCTTTAATTTTGTTTTCATAAAGAAAAGAAATAAGTTTTGTTTTAGCAAGTAAAAATGCTTCCTCCCTCTTTTTTTCACTATCACAGACAATTCGTAATTCCAGCTGATTATTCTTTTTCAGTATGAGCTGGAAACGTTTGATTTCATGAATTTCTTTCAGTAACGCATATAAAGCTAATGGTGCTATACGAATCGTTTGTTTTTCCCCTTGAAAATGAAGAATATCATCGGTTCTTCCCTCTATTTCTATCCATGGAGCAGGGTTATGGCAGGGGCAGGCTTCTCTATGGAAAATGACTCTGTCCGTAATTTCAAATCGGATAAGGGGCTGTGTATAATTGGACAGATTGGTAAGAAGCCATTTATCAGCCTGCTCCCCATCTAACACCGGATTGTTATTCTTGTCTACCGGTTCCATGATCACCCAGTCGTCATTGATATGCAAATGCTGCTTGACACATTCACAGGCGACCATTCCCCCTTCGGTGCAGGAATAATTGGTTTGTACATAACAATGAAAAGTCTCTTTTAATAAGGTCCTGATCTCATTACTTAAATATTCTCCACCGGTCATTACAATCGTCGGAGAAATATGCAGGTTTCCCTTTTTTTGTTCCTCTGCCAATAAGGAAAGGGCTGTGGGATAACCGCCCAGCATTACCGGCTTAAATAAATTGAGTTCTTTTACGATTTCATCAATAGGCTTAAGAATGCTTGTAACCATAAATTTATTTTTTTTCCAGGGCATAGCAAGCAGCTTGTTACGAACCGAGCTATTACCCAGGTAAAAACCGCCTGTTGCAAAAACACCTGCTGATTTTCCTCCCTTCATGATCATAGCCTTCAAATCTTCTTTTCTGGCATAGGACCTCAGCAGCCCTAATGCGCCCATAATACTGTAGGCAGATTTATCATACAGCACGACAGATGGGCTGCCCGTGGAACCGGATGTGGTAAATACCAGATATTTGTTTAAAAAGTAACGGCCGATATTGTCCGGATTTTCAGTAAATTTCAGTATGTCTGCATATTTAATATTTCTGTCTGTTACCCAATCATCAAAGTTTTCCATCATCATAACTTTATTGGTGACCGGTAAATCCGTCAATTTAAAATCGTCCCTTCTATTGGCATAAAGCTCTTGATAATAGGGACTATGATCTTGAGCATACCGAACCAGTTTTCGTAATCTTTCCTGCCTTACTTCCTCTCTTTTGCTTAATGAAAGCTTACTGTATATCCTTGATAAATGAATTGCTTTAAGCATTCCACTTTGTTTTAATTGCTTATTTCCTTCCATGCTGCCTCCTTCTTTCTAACTTAAATTTTTATAATCCTCTTTTGATTAACTATTGTTTTTTTACTTTTTTGCTATTGTTATGCTATTGTTATATTATTTTTTTGCTATTGTTGGTTTTCTTTCGTCTTCTATCACCCCGTATAAGAAGTAATCCAGATTTTTTTTCATCTCGTTTTTTATAGCATCGGCTTCTTTAAAAAATTCCTGTGGTTTGTTTTTGTACCGCTCAAGGCAGCTCATAATAAGGGCATTTACATACACAAAGAACGCTTTCTCGACTTTTGTACTCTCTATTCCCGGCTTTAAGGACGACATAGTAAAAGCCTTTTGTATGGTCATATAGGATTCTCCCTGCGCTTTCTTACTGTAATTTATCATAAGCTTGTTCTTCTCTTCTGCTATCTGTTGATTCGTTTCTTTTGCAGCCATATTAACAAACAGGATTTCGAGGGGGTACTTTTCATATAAAGCCATTTTTTTATCCATAGAGTCAAATAGTAAATCATAAAAATCTTTTGTGTCTTTAACCTGCTGCTCCCGAACTTCAGATTGAGCTGCATTTTCAGTCAGAAGCTTCATGCAGTTATTTAAAATATATAAATAAAATTTTTTCTTGCTTTCGAAATAATGAAAGAGTATGCCCTTGGATATGCTGCATTCCTTCGTGATAGCATCTGTACTTGCCTCGCTGTAGGACTTTGAAGAGAATTCCTTAAGCCCGCTTTGGATTATTTTATTTTGTTTTTCTTCAGAAAGATTTAGAAAGGTTTGAATAGACATTCTTATGCTCCTTTGTATTGACTATATGGTCAATGATGTGGTAAAAAAATATATTAACTACTATTTTATATTCTATATATTATCACGAGTTGACCAATGAGTCAACTTATGATTGGCGGATATCCTCACTCATGAGGGAATTGGCTGCGAGGATTTTATCGTAAAAGACATAGTTTTCTCAATAAAAAACCTCAAATGCACTTATCCTTTCACTGTAGCATTTGAGGTTCCTTTATTGCTTATTCTTTTTTTTCGTACTAGTGTGTTGACACATTGACAATTATGGTAATTTATGGTACGATAAAAGAAAACCGAGGTGTC
>CAMJWQ010000113.1 GCA_946409475.1 uncultured Lachnospiraceae bacterium | reverse complement strand
AAGCCTGCTATGATAGAATAATATTATAGCAGGCTTTATTTTGTTATAAGAAACTGTATCTATTTCTGTGACAAAAAAAGACATAAAGCCATAATTTATATAGATTTAAGCATCAGGAGGTTTCATGAAGAAAGAACAATCTATTTATGAATTGAATAATTTTGATTTGGATAATTATAACATTTTGTTATATGAAACGCTTTTTCATAATGCCAATGGATATATAGGAGTTCGATATAATTTCGAAGAAGGTTACCCTGAAAACTATCAATTAGTAACGAGTCAGTTTATAAACGGTTTCTACAATTATACATCAATGAAACAGGCTGAAAAATTACATGGCTTTGTGGAAGAAAAGCAAACCATGGTGGATATTGTAAATACCCAATCCATTAAGGTGAAATTGGAAGATGAATATTTTAGCATGTATGAAGGTACGGTAATAGACAGCAGATTATATGTGGATATGAAAAAAGGCATTACTGTCAGAGAAGTGATCTGGCGCTCACCCAAAGGCAGGGAAATGTCCGTAAAGATAACAAGGATGGCTTCTTTTTATCAATTATCCCTTTTTACCATAGATTATGAAATACTTCCCATAAATTTTTCCGGTGATGTTGTCATTGAATCTGCCCATGACGGAAACGTAGCAAACTATTTTGATCCCAATGATCCAAGAACGGCTGATGAAGAAATTATTCATATGCTGCCGGTAAGCTGTGAAATTATAAACGGAGCTTCCTACATTATGGCTAAGACAACGAAATCCGAATTGGGAGTTTGCAGCAGTGTCAAAAATCTGTTATTTCAGGAGCATGAGCTAAGCTATCATTTTGGAGAAAATTACACGGTAAGTAAGTTTACAACAAAGGCCAAAAAAGGGAAAAAAATAAATTTTATTAAGTATACCGTATTGGCAGATTCCATCAGATATCATAATTACAAGAATCAGGTCGGGATAGAGATGAGAAAAGCTCTTTCCGTGCCCATTTCCTTTTTGTATGAAAAACAGGAGGAATACCTGTCCGAATACTGGGACCACTGCATGGTGGAGATTGACGGTAATGAAGATTTGAATATAACGATTAAGTATAACCTATATCAATTACTGCAGTCCGTAAGCAAGGATCAGTACGGGAATATTGCATCCAAAGGCTTAAGCGGGGAAGGATATGAGGGACATATCTTCTGGGATTCGGAAATGTTCATTCAGCCCTTCTTTACGATCACCAATCCCGTATTTTCGGAAAAATTGATCGAAAACCGATATGCAACTTTAAATATGGCTCGTAAAAATGCCAGAATACTGGGGCATAAAACGGGAGCTCTATTTCCCTGGAGAACGATCATGGGAAAAGAATGTTCCGGTTACTTTCCTTCCGGCTCCGCTCAATATCATATTAACGGTGATATTGCCTATTCTGTTATTTCTTATTATCTGGCAACAAAAGATATAACCTTCATTGAAAAAAAAGGTGCGGAAATTATTTTTGAAACAGCGCGTATCTGGATAGACACAGGAAATTTTCATGAAGGCAGGTTTTATATCAATGATGTCACAGGGCCCGATGAATATACCTGTATGGTCAATAATAACTATTATACCAATGCGCTGGCTCAATATCATTTACGATGGGCCGTAAAGTTTTATCAAATAATTAAGGGCTCCGAAAATTTTGACAGGCTTGAAAAAAAGATCAGATTAAGGGAAGAGGAAATAGAGGAATTTAAAAATGCGGCTGAAAATATGTATTTACCCTATGACGAAAAATTAAAGATCAACCCTCAGGATGATTCCTTTTTACAGAAAAAGAAATGGAATATTGCAGACATACCGGCCAATAAGTTCCCTTTGCTGCTGCATTATCATCCCCTGCATTTGTACCGGTATCAAATATGTAAACAGGCAGATACGGTTATGGCTCATTTTATATTGGAGGATGCCCAGTCCATGGAAACTATTTATCATTCCTTTCAGTATTATGAAAATATAACGACACATGATTCTTCTTTGTCAAAATGTATTTTCAGTATTGTTGCGGCAAAGCTTGGTCTGGAAGAAAAGGCCTATGCCTATTTCCAAAATACGGCCAGACTGGATTTGGATGATCAGTATAAAAATACGAAGGACGGTATTCATACGGCAAATATGGGCGGAAATTATATGGCTATTGTTTATGGCTTCGGGGGCTTTCGATTGAAGGAGGAAGGAATCTTTTTTGCACCGATGTTACCTAAGAAATGGAAGGGGTACCGTTTTAAGATCTGTTTTGAAAACAGCAGGATTTTGGTTGATGTAAATAAGGACACCTGTGAATTTATATTAGTTTCGGGAGAAGCAAAGAAAATCACTGTTTATAATAAGGAATATTTGTTAAAAGACAAGGTAAGCATGGATAGGCCGGGCAGGGAATAACAGACCATTGTATTGCCGTTTTAGAGGGAGGGGAAAAATTTCAGATTCGATATCTTACTCCCATGGGAGAGGTGGAATTATGCGGACATACTATAATATAGAAGAGGCAAAGGAATAGGAGGATAGGAATGCTGTATCAATATACGTTAAGGACCGACAGGGAGAACTTTATTAATATTACGGAATCGGTAAGGGATGCGGTTAGAAAAAGTAAGACCGATAGCGGGATTTGTGTGGTATACAGCCCCCATACTACGGCAGGGATAACCATAAACGAAAATGCGGACCCCGATGTGGTTCACGATTTGCTATTGGGGCTAAATGAAGCCTTTCCCGACAGAAGGGAATTTCTTCATGGGGAAGGAAATTCGGCCGCACATCTAAAGGCGGGAGCCATGGGCTCCGGCTGTACGGTCATCATAGAAAAAGGCAGCTTATTGTTAGGTATCTGGCAGGGAATATATTTCTGTGAATTTGACGGACCCAGAAACCGGAAATTCTACGTTAAGGTAATGGGAGACTGAGACTAACCGGCTTTTTAACGGGGCAGCACAACCGTAAAGGTTGAGCCGCCTCCTTTTGTATCCTTTACGTGAATGCTTCCTTTATGGGCATCAATAATTTCTTTTGCAATACTAAGACCCAATCCGAAGTGTTCCTTTTTGTTGCGTGACGTATCGGCCCGGTAGAACCGGTCGAAAATATAAGGTTTATCCTTATCCGGAATACCCGCTCCATTATCGGCAACGGATAGGATAAAATGTACGGGAGCTGCTTCTAAGGAAATCAGTATTATCCCCATCTCCTTCCCATAGCTGACAGCATTGTGTAATAATATGGATAAAACCTGTTCTATCCTGTGCTTATCACAGTAACAGCAGGGGATTCCGGCTTTTGGCAGGGAAAGGGCTATGGTGATTTTTTTTTCTTTTGCCATAGGGCCGAAGGCCTCATAGGAATTTAAAACAAGGGTATCAAGTTCCACTTTATCCTTATGAATATCCCAGGTTTGATGATCGGCATTTGCCAGGGTAAGCATATCATTCAGGAGCCTTGCCATCTGAAAGCCTTCATTTTGAATTGTAGAAAGAAAGGCTTCCTTTTCGGCATTCTCAGCCTTTTGCAAGGCTGACAGGGAGGAGAGTATGACTGTCAGGGGGGTGCGCAGCTCATGGGAGGCCGCAGCTACGAACCGGGTCTGCTTTTTTTGATTATCCTCAATAGGCTTTAATAGCTTTTTTGTAAAAAACCAGGAAAAAACAGCTAACAGACATAGAAAGAACAGATCGATAATGAGGAAAATAAGGCGCTGGGTTACTATTTGTCCATGAAGTCCCTCAAGAGAGTATAATATAACGGCTTCTAAGTTTCCCTTTTTTTCCGCTATATGGGCGACACATGCATAATAGCCGGCTTTTTCGGTATCGGTAAAAATAAACTCCCTGTATGCCGTTACCTTGGAGCCTGCTAAATCACTTCCATATTGGATTTCTCCATATTCCTTCGCTTCCTGAAGCAGCTTTTTTTGATTTTCATTTTTGGTTACCAGACTAAAGGAAAGAGAAATTCCGTTATCATATAGTCCAATTTGATATTTACCGTTACTCTCCGTTTTATGCAGCCATTCATAGGTGATGACCGACTGTCCCTCCAGATTAGTCAGCAGCGTCTTACAGTCACTTTGAAAGGAATAATAACTGTTCTCTTTTAAATTCTGCTCCGCAATATAAATATAGTTAATGGACATAACAATCAGGATGAAGCCTGTAATTCCCGTAAACAGCAGTGTAAGCTTTTTATGTATTTTTTTGAACATCATACTCCAATCGATAACCGATACCTCTAATGGTTTTTATAGTAATCCGGCTCCCTACGCTTTTTAACCTGCGTCTTAAGAAATGGATATAATTATCTAAGTTTCCTTCCTCCACATCGGAATCATAACCCCAGACCTTTGTTAACAATGCCTGCCGGGGCAGGGTCTGCTTAAAATTACGCAAAAATACCTCAAGGAGGGAGCCTTCTCTTTTAGACAAGGTACAGGAGCCTTCCTTTCCGGACAGCATGTTCTCTTCCGTACCATAGGTAATATCACCATAGGATAATGTTTCTCCGACTTCCCATCTGCCCGGACGTCTTAAAATACAGCGTATTCTTGCCAGGAGCTCTTCGAAGGCGAAGGGTTTTACGATATAATCATCGGCTCCGGAATCCAGTCCGGTAATTTTATCCTCCAGTTCTCCCAATGCAGTCAATAGGATAACGGGGGTGGAATTTCCCTCGTTACGGAATTTTTTCAGTAAGGTAATGCCGTCCATAATGGGTAACATACGGTCCAGTATGATTAAGTCATGCCCGTTCTGCATGAGATAATATAAGGCTTCCTCACCATCCTCACAGGCATCGATCAGAAACCCTTCTTTTTCTAATTGGAAGGATAAGGAATAGCTTAATTTTTTATCGTCTTCCACCAATAAAATTCTCAAGGCAATCAACTCCGAAACAATAATTACTGATTTCACAATCAGTATAGCATTACGTTATGAAATATACAATTCCCGCCATAACGATTGGTTTTATCATAGCAAAGAAATCTTTATTTTTTCTCTAAAATTAGAGATTATTTAGAGGCTGCTCTGTTATTTTTAAAACGTCCGGAACAGAAAATTAAGTTAGGAGATCTTAGTATGAAAAATAAGCTGAAAACAATAACTATTTTATTTTTGATTTTTGTGCTGCTCTTTGTAAGCGGCTGCCAAAAGAAAGAAGAAACAAGGAATACGAACGGTAATACCACGAACGATACAGGCAATACCACTAACAGCATGGGGAGATATGTGGAAGAAACCCTGGATTATCCCGAGGAAATCGCACGAAGTAATGGGATTACCTTACAGGAGGACGGCAGGTATCTAAGCTTTGATAAAGGTACCGGTATGCTTTATGAGTCTGCGGATAAGGGCGGGACATGGAATCCCGGGGAAGCAGCCTGGATGAAGAATTTGGAACCATCTACCTATATATCTGATGTTACCATCAGCTCCAGGGGAGAATTTGCCGTTATTTATTCACTGCCCTCCGAGGATGATTCCTATGAGCCTATGTTCATGTATGTATCGGCCGACGGAAATGTACGGGACGTAGAGGGTCCGTTGGAGGACGGCGGGTATTTGACTGATTTTCTTTTTTTGGCCGAGGGAGGATTACTGGCAGCAGATTCACTGGGTAATATATATGATGTGGATAAGGATAACGGAACCATAAGCAAATTATTTCAGGCGGAAGGCTATGTGCATTATATGGCTGATATTGGAAATTATATAGTGGCGGTTCGTAATCAGCAATCTTACATTTATAATAAGGAAACAAAGGAATTAGTCGATACCGATACGGTTCTGGATACCTTCTTACAGGATACCACAAAAGTAGAGGATGGTGTTTATTCGGATTCCAATACCCTTTTAATGGCGCAGGGACCGGAGGAAAACAGTATCTATCTGGCCTGCAGAGGCGGTCTTTATTACCATGTCATCGGCGGAAGCGTTATGGAACAAATGATAGACGGAAGCTTAAGCACCTTCGGAGATCCGACTGTCACCTTTTTCTCAATGATTCCGGAGGAAGGGGGAACGTTCCTGGTATTATTCTCAAATAGAGAATTGGTACGTTACACCTATGATGAAACGATTCCTACGGTTCCGGAAATAGAATTAATGGTTTACAGCCTGGAGGATAATCAGACCTTACGCCAGACAATTTCCCAATTTCAAAAGGATCATCCGGAAATCTACGTTAATTATGAGATCGGCATGACCGGAGAGGACGGCATTACCCAAGAAGATGCTATTAAAAACCTGAATACGGAAATTATGGCGGGTGAGGGTCCTGATATAGTATTGATGGACGGCTTACCAATGGATACTTATGTGGATAAAGGAATGCTTCTGGATATTTCCTCCGTTTTAAAGGAATTGGAGGCAGATGACCAACTGCTCTCCAATATTGCCGATACCTATCTAAAGGATGGTAAGACCTATGGAATACCGGCAAAATTTATTGTACCCATGATTGCGGGAGAAAGCAGTTATGTGGATAAGATCAGCGATTTGGCGGCGTTGGCATCCACAATGAAGGAGATTAGAAGTCAAAAGGCGGAAGGCAGTATTCTGGGCATTTATACCGAAAGTGAGCTGTTAAATTTACTGTCCGTCAGCTGTGCACCGGCCTGGGTTTCAGAAGGCGGAAGCCTAAATAAGGATGCTCTGGCGGAATTCCTAACACTGGCCAGGGAAATTTACGAAACGGAAAAGCAGGGGATTACACCTGAGATGGAACAGAAATACCAGGACACAAAATACAGCTTCATGGGGCAGACGGAAGAGCTCTATTTAAGGGAATCATTCAGTATCGTTGATGTCTATACCGGTAAGCTGGACCTGGCCTGCGGTTATGTGAAAAGCATTGATTCGGATTATACCTTTAACACCTCCGTATTTGAAAATATGGATACAGGCTGCAGCGTAAGAGGATGGGATCTTCAGGCAAAGAATGTATTTAAGCCTCAGACCATAGCTGCGGTAAGTGCAAAAACGGAGCATGCGGATTTATCACAGGAATTTATTAAATTGCTGCTGTCGGAAAATGTACAAAATATTAATTTCGGGGACGGATTTCCGGTAAATAAAGTATCCTTTGATACGTTAGCTGCAGCTTCAACAAAAACCGGTGAAGATACGGACTGTACGGGTATGCTGGGCATGGACAGTGAAGACGGAGAGACACTTACCCTGGAAATTAATAAAATGCCGAAGGAGCAGGCCGATAATTTAAAAGCTATCGTACAGAATTTGAGTACGCCTGATAGAACAGACAGCATGATCATTGACAGCGTTATAGAATTAGGACCTTCCGCCATAAACGGTGAAAAAAGCATAGAAGAGGTAGTGACGGAGATTACCAATAAGGTTCAAATCAGATTGGATGAATAGACCGTATGAAGAGAAAGGTTAAAAGCTGGCTGAAGGAAGGAAAATGGATATTTTTCCTTCCCAGCATAACCGGGGTAAGCATATTTATACTGCTCCCACTGGCGGATGTGATAAAACGTTCCTTTTATACAGCGGTAACAGGTGAGTTTACAGGCATTGATAATTATGTGGAATTATTTCAAAATCAGGCATTCCTTTTAGCAGTTAAGAATACTTTAAGGTTTACGGGCTTTTGTCTGCCCATTTTATTAGGTCTTTCCTTTGCCGTGTCTATTATGCTAAGCAGATTAAAACAGGTACAGCTTTTTAAGTCTGTTTATCTGTTTCCCCTGGCAGTACCGACGGCTACGGTAGTTTTAATTTGGAAAATGTTCTTTTTAAAGCAGGGCATCATTAACAGCCTGCTAAATCAATGGGGAATGAATGCGGTTGATTTTATGGGAACGAAGGCTGCCTTCTGGGTATTGGTATTTAGTTATGTATGGAAAAACCTTGGTTATACGGTAATTTTATGGTTATCCGGTATCTTAAGTATATCGGATAGCCTTTTAGAGGCAGCCAGGGTAGACGGGGCCAATGAAAGACAATATATTATGCGGATTTTGCTGCCTAATTTAAAGCCTACCCTATACACCATTACCGTATTATCCTTCTTAAATTCCTTTAAAGTATTCCGGGAGGCATATTTGGTAGCAGGCTCCTATCCTCATGAGAGTATGTATTTATTACAGCACCTGTTTAATAACTGGTTTACCAATCTGGAATTTGATAAAATGGCCGCCGGCTCCGTTTGTATTGCTATTGTACTGTTTTTGGGAATAGTATTACTGCAGTATTTGTGGGATAAAAAAGAGTAAAGGAAAGGAAGATTTCATGGGTAAGGCACTAAGAAATATTTTACTGGGGTTTCTTGCATGTATTATTATTTTACCGATTATCATGGTAATATTTGCTTCCTTAAAAAGCAATTATGAGCTGGCAAGGAGTCTGGCACCTATTTTATCCGATACGGGCGGAATGATACACTGGTATATATTCCCGGGTTATCCGACAATACAGCATTTTAGGAAGCTTTTATTAGAAACGCCCCAGTTTTTTATTGTTTTCTGGAACTCTGTTAAAATCGTATTTTTCATATTAGCAGGGCAACTGGTAATAGCCATGCCGGCCGCATGGGGATTTGCCCGGATGAAATCCCGGGCAGCGAGGCTGCTGTTTATGCTGTATATTATCCTGATGCTGATGCCCTTTCAGGTCACCATGCTGTCCAGCTATCTGGTTCTTAATAAAATGCATATAATAAATACCCATTTGGCTGTTATTCTCCCTGCCGTATTTTCCACCTTTCCCGTATTTCTTATTTACAGGGGATTTACCAATATTCCCATAAGCATCATAGAGGCGGCTAAGGTGGACGGTGCAGGAGAATTCAGGATTTTTATAAAAATCGGGATACCCATGGCATCTTCAGGTATTATATCTGCTTTTGTGCTGGGATTTTTAGAATACTGGAACCTGGTAGAGCAGCCATTAGCCTTTTTAAAGGAAAAGAGACTATGGCCTCTATCCCTATACTTACCGGAAATTGATCTGGCGCAGGCAGGGATGGCTTTTGCAGCTTCCGTGGTTACTTTGCTTCCGGCAGTTTTCGTATTCATAATGGGGCAGGATTATTTGGAAAAAGGAATCATAGCATCTGCTATAAAGGAATGATAACATATGAAATTGAGAAAATATTGGGAACTTATAAAATTTCCGAAAATGCCGGAGGCAGTACGAAATAAGGTAATCCGCTATTTTGGGGAATTTATGCTTTTTATGCTGATATGTACCATCATATCAAGAGGAATTTATGTAAATTCTTTAGCGGAAGTGACCACCCAGACACCAAAGAGGATGTCTGTTAATCATATAATAG
>CAMJWQ010000112.1 GCA_946409475.1 uncultured Lachnospiraceae bacterium | reverse complement strand
AACATATCCCGCACAGGATTAAAAAAGTTATAGGAAGCTACGGTAAATAAAATAAATACGTTAATTGCCAATAAAACGGAATCAGCAATGAGCTGCAGATCCAGACCAAATAAACGTGGTTCCAATTTTTTGCCTCCTTTTCCTATTATCCTTTGAGAAAGCCTCTGTATTTATTAGGTTAACGGCTTTACGAATAATAGTAAGAATGCAATCAATAACCCATATAACCCGGTGGTTTCCGCAACTGCCTGCCCCAAAAGCATGGTCGTGGTAATATCCGATTTTGCTCCCGGATTTCTTCCGACAGCTGCTGCCGCCTGACCGGCCGCATATCCTTGTCCGACACCGGGTCCGATACCGGCAATAACCGCAAGACCTGCACCAATTGCAGAGCATGCTAAAATTAAACCTTCATTCGTTATCTGACTCATTCCAAAATTCCTCCTTAATTTTAATCTGCTATTTTATCATTTACAAATGCCATTGTTAACATGCAAAAAACATAGGTCTGTATGGCGCCTGCAAATAAATCGAAATATACATGTAATACTGCGGGTATTCCAATTTTCACAAAAATGGGAAGTAACCCATACACAAGTGCCATCATAACCGTTCCGGATAAAATATTTCCGTATAAACGGAGCGCCAGGGAAAAAGGTATGGCGATTTCTCCGATCACATTGATGGGAAAAAGGAAAAACAAGGGTTTAAATAAGGATGTAAATGCCCTTGCTTTATTTTTCTTGACATCATTATAATGTATTAAAGCAAAAGTGATTAACCCCAATGGCAGGGTAACACCAAAGTCAGCTGTTGGCGGCCGTAAGCCGAATACCCCCGAAATATTACTGATAAAGATGAACAAAAATATGGTGCCAATGTAATTGACAAACCGTCTTGCATTTTTGCCCATATTTTGATTAACCATATTATCTATGGCTTCCACTATAATTTCCGCTATGTTTTGTAAGGTTCCCGGCACCTCCTCCGGATTTTTCATCTTTCTTTTCATAATCAGGAAAAACGTGATAAGCAGCAGGGTAACAATGATAATACTGACATGGGTAGTGGTAATATATAAATCCTGCCCAAACAGTTTGTATTTAATTAAACCATGAATCATAAAATCCGGTTCATTGTTCTGCGCTGCCAACAATATTCCTGCATTTCCAATCAGGCTGCTGATACCCGTTAACAAATTTTTTCACCCCTTTCAGTTTTAATCCTTTGTCTTACTCAGCCTATTGACTATCCATTTATTTATATAAGGCTGCAGATATGCCGATGTTTTTAAGGTCATGACCCCCAAAAAACAGGGTACGACAGTAACTATTTTAAAATATACTCCTGCAGCAAATAACAGTGACAGGACTGCAGTTCTTTGCAGATAGGAAATCCGGACATGGTTTTCCGCCCTCGCAGGCTCCATATCCAGGGCTTTATTTAAAGAATAGTACATGTGTATCACCATTCCTGCCGCTCCAAGCATTCCTATCATAAGAGATCTGGCATATAGCCATTTATCAGACACCCATACCATTCCTATGAGTAGAAAAAATAATCCGCTCACCGCAATTCCAATAATCAGATCCGCTATGATTTTATTATCCTTTTTTCTCATTATCCTTATCCTCATCATTATGATATAGGTTTCGTACCGTTTTATACACATTTCGAAATCCTGCCAGGCTGCCTAAAATAAAAAAAGGAATGACAACAGGGATAGAAAACTTCTTTTCTAAATAAAGGCCAATAAATGCACATAAAAAAACAGGAACCAACATGTTAATACCCAGCTGTGTTATCAATGCAAATGCTTTATAAACACTTCCTTTATACTTCACATGTCTGCTCCTTCCATACTAAAAGTAGATTTCAATTTATATCATGAGGTAAATCCATATTCACATTTTATCTCGTATCTGTATTATATATAAGAATTTCTTTCATGTCCACTAGGATTTTGCAGACAATTGTATTATTTTCCATGCATTCGTTTATACATTTTTCACATGCTCTCATTATATTAAATCAGCCGCATACATCCTGGTACTATTAAAAATCAATAAAAAACATGGCCTCCGATGACAATCCCGTCAATATAAGGAGTCACGGTTCTGAAATGAAGAACATCCCCTACATTAGAGGTTCCGTTAAAAACATCCTGGGCTGCCGCCACACAGGTACTGTTTGCTCCTCTTGCTAAAACAATGGCAAATCTGCCGCTTAGTACAGGAGTAAACTGCTTGTACTGATACAGTACCTCCAATATGGTATTCGGATATTTATTGCTTCTTACCCGGTTCAATACCACATGCCCTACGGCAATCTTACCTTCATAGGGCTCACCGCCGGCCTCACATTCTATAATAGCTGCCATCAGTGCCAGATCACTGGAATTAGAGGCTTCCGTCGAAATAGTTCCCATGTTAAACTGCTGGGTTCTCGCCGCTTCTTCCTCCGCCCTTCTTTCCTCCTCCAATTGCTTTTGCAATTCTTCCAGAGTGGATGCTTTAGACTGTAATTGCTCTTCATAAGCCCTGGCCCTTTGTTCGGCTTCTTCGATATTATCTGCATAAGCACTGATCTTATTCGAGGTTTCCGAAACCATCGCGCCGACATTCGCTTTCGTTTTTTCTACCTCTGCCTTCAGACTGTTAAGCTCCTCCTTCTCTTCCAAGAGGGCTTCTTCTTTTTCCTTAATAAGAGCCTTTGTTTTTTGATATTCTTCCAGCATATTCCGGTCATATTCGGCCAGCTCATTAATATAATTGGTTTTATTAAGCAGGTCCGAAAAGCTGTTTGACGACAGCAAAAGCTCTATGTAAGTCGTGTTGCTTTTTTCATACATGAATTGTATTCTTTTTTTCATGGCAGCATATTGCTGTTCTTCTTTTTCCTTCGCTGCCTCCAGGTCCTGCTGTGTCACCTGAATTTCCTCTTCCTTTGCCGTCAATTGTGATTCCAAATCACTCAATTCATTGCTCAGCTGTGACAGCTTTTTATTCAAATCTCCCAAATACCCTTCCAAATCGGATTTTTGGTTTTCCATACTATCAATCTGCTCTTCCTCCTGTTTAAGTCCGGTTTCCATTTCGTTCATCTCATCCTGCAGGTCATCAATTCTTTCCGATGTTGTACTGGCATAGGCAGGAGACACAAAAAGAGATGCTATCAAGAAGAGCAGCAGCCATTTTAATTTATTATTTTTTATATTTCGTACTTTTTGCATTTCCTATTCACCTAACCTTGCATTTTAATCAGGAAATCAAACCTTTATTGTAATTTCCCTGTCGGTTTTCTTATACAGGCAGTATCTGACGCCCGATGCATCCAGCATTCGCTTGGATGCCATGACGGATGGTGTATCCGCATACTTATCACTTGCATAAACAATGGTTTTTATTCCTGCCTGTATGATGGCCTTCGCACACTCGTTACAGGGAAATAAGGATACATAAATTTTAGCTCCCTCTAAGCTCCCGCCGCGGTAATTTAATATCGCATTTAATTCGCTGTGGGTAGAATATAAGTATTTATTATCAAGAGGTTCTCCCTCCCTGTCCCAGGGAAATTCATCGTCGGAGCAGCCTATGGGAAAACCGTTATAGCCCATTGACAATATTTTATTATCATTGCTTACAATACATGCCCCCACCTGCGTATTGGGATCCTTTGACCGCATCCCCGAAAGAATAGCTACTCCCATAAAATATTCGTCCCATGAAATATAATCCGTTCTTTTGCCAACCATTTTATCCTCCCCTTACCATAGCCTGTCTTTATTTGGTACCGAAAATCCTGTCCCCTGCGTCGCCCAGACCAGGTACAATGTAACCATGTTCATTCAGATGGCTGTCCAGAGCTCCTACGTACACATCTACATCGGGATGGCTTTCCTGCATCCTTTTTAACCCTTCGGGAGCTGCAATGATGCACATAAAATGAATGTTATTAACGCCTTTGTCCTTTAACATCTGAATAGCCGCTACGGATGAGCCTCCCGTTGCCAGCATGGGATCCACGACAAATATCTCACGCTCGGAAGCATCCTGAGGCAATTTGCAGTAATATTCAACCGGTTCCAAGGTATCCGGATCCCTGTACAATCCGATATGCCCCACTTTCGCAGCCGGAATCAGCTGCAGCATACCGTCAACCATTCCCAGTCCGGCACGTAATATGGGGACGACCGCCAATTTCTTCCCCATTAATTCTTTTACCGTAGTTTTGCAAATGGGGGTTTCAATTTCCACATCGGATAATTTTAATCCTCTCGTCGCCTCATAACAGATCAGCATGGCTATTTCACCTATCATCTGCCTGAAATCCTTAGAACCCGTTTCTGTTCTGCGAATCAGTCCAATTTTGTGTTGAATTAACGGATGGTCCATTATTTTAACCTTCGTCATTGTAGATCCTCCAATTATTTTTTCGCTTTTACCCATCAGCCGGGATGCCAGTACACTAGCTTTCCCTTGCCGATTCAATAGCCTTTACTCTTCTCGCATGCCTTTCCTCCCCTGAAAATGGGGTATTCAAAAAGATATCCACTATTTTTAACGCCAGTCCCTTACCGATAACAGCCGCTCCCAGAGCCAATACATTGGCATCATTATGAAGTCTTGTAGCCTCCGCACTAAAGCAGTCCGAGCATAAGGCAGCTCTTATGCCCTTTACCTTATTGGCACTGATGGATATACCGATACCCGTTGTACAGATTACAATTCCTTTTTCACATTCTCCCTTTGCTACCGCTTTCGCCACTGCCTGTCCATATGTGGGATAATCGCAGGAATCCGTTGAGTAACAGCCGAAATCCTTAAATTCCAGATTGTTCTTTTTTAAATAAGCTATAATCTCCTGCTTTAATGTAAAACCTCCATGGTCAGATCCTAATGCTATCATAAGCCCTCCTTAAAATAATACACGTTCTGTGCAATGATTTATACATTTAACCAACGGTTATCACCTGATATCCGGCTGCTTTTAACAATCGGTTCATAATTGCATTCCCCATATGAGGAGTATAAAAGGCTTCGGAATAAATACAGCTAACCTCTGTTTCGTCAAATTCCCTTAGGGAAGCATACAGATTGGCTGCAATGGTTTCCTCCCTGCTCCTGGTACCAATGGCTTTTATTATTCCCTGAGTATAGAAATCCTTTGTTTCCTCTGAAGCAAGGATACCGGCTTTGTATCCCAATTGTATTTTTTCTTTAACCAATGTATTAATCTTTTCCGCAACAAGCCGGGTTTCTCCCTCCACAATAGTGAGAGGAGCCCTGGGCGCATAATGCTTATATTTCATGCCCGGTGCTTTTGGCCTTCCATTATACGGTACTGTTCCCGTAATCGCTTTATCTATTTCAACAGAACCGATGACCTTCTCCATCATTTCCCTGGTTATATATCCGGGCCGCAAAATTACGGGAATGCTTCCCGACATATCTACGATCGTGGATTCCAGACCTATTCCAACCTTACCGCCATCAATAACGGCATCAATCCTGCCGTCCATATCCTCTAGTACATGCTTGGCCAGTGTAGGGCTTGGCCTTCCCGACGTATTGGCACTTGGTGCGGCTATAAACCCGCCTCCGGCTTCTATTACTTCCAATGCTATCTTATGACCGGGCATCCTGACTGCCGCGGTATCTAATCCGCCGGTGGTACTGTACGGAACCCTGTCATTTTTTTTAAATATCATTGTTAAGGGTCCGGGCCAAAAGGCCCCGGCCAAACGAACCGCTTTATCCGGTACTTCTCTGACTATGGTATACAAATCACTTAATTTTGCAATATGAACAATTAAAGGATTGTCTGAGGGTCTCCCCTTAGCCTGATAAATTTTTTCCGATGCCTGAGGATTTAAGGCATCGGCTCCCAAGCCATAAACCGTTTCCGTAGGAAACGCAACCAGGCCCCCGTTCTTGAATATATTCCGTATGGTATTAAAATCAGCTTTATTCAGGTTATTTACGCCTGCAATTATCCTTCTTGTATTCATGAGCTTCCTCTGCCTGTTTCTTTATATCCTGCTAAGTGTCCCTATTATATCATTTTTTCTTAAAAAAGGGAATTACGTTTTTACAGTATGTATTGCCTTTGCTGCCACTTTTTTGAAATTTTTGCCGTGTAATTTCCTTTTTGTCTTTATAAAAAAACAAACACATTTAAGTATTTGTATTTAAATACTTTAAAATTCCCATATTTATCGCCCATGCTGCCTTTTCCTGATATTCCTCATTCACTAATAATTCAGCCTCTTCCCAATTGCTCAAAAATCCGCATTCCACAATAGCCGTCGGAACTTCCGTCTTTTTTAACATATAATAGCTGGTATTGGATTTTGCCACACGATGGTTTTCTTTATCAAGGTTATCAATCAGCTCCGCCTGTAAGCTCTCTGCTAATCTCTTACTTTCTTTTGACGTTTCGTAATAAAAGACCTGAGCCCCCTTAATGCTTTCTTCATGATAACTGTTTTGATGAATGCTTACTACGCAGTCAGGCCTTTCGCTGTTAATGATTTCTACTCTTCTCTTCATATCCTGAGATTTTTTATTAGAGGAGGATTCATCATATAATCCCCGGTCTTCTTCTCTTGTCATAATTACCTTAATATCCTCCTGCTCCAAAATGGCTTTCAGCTTAAGGGCGATCTGAAGGTTTATATCTTTCTCAACAGCCTGATTGACTCCCACCTTTCCGGGATCATTGCCTCCATGTCCCGCATCAATGATAACAAGCTTTCCATTATCATCTTCCGCTTTTTGAGACACAAAAATGTAGGATTGCTTTGTTAATGCGATTGCTCCCACCAAAAATAAAATTCCCATTACCAGTTCCAGAACACGTTTTTTCATAAAAACCCCCATAGCAGAATTATTATAATCCTATGCCATGGGAATTTTATTTATACCCTATTACATTTTAAAACGGTAGCCCACTCCCCATATGGTTTCAATATACTGAGGGTTTGTCGTATCAAATTCCACTTTTTCACGGATTTTCTTAATGTGCACCGTTACTGTCGCAATATCTCCTATGGATTCCATATCCCAAATTTTTCTGAAGAGCTCCTCCTTTGTATAGACATGATTCGGATTTTGTGCCAAAAAGGTCAGCAAATCAAATTCCTTGGTAGTAAAGCTTTTTTCCTCATCATTGACATAAACTCTTCTTGCTGTTTTATCAATTTTCAAGCCTCTGATTTCTATCACTTCGTTTTTTTGCATATTGCTGCCGATCAGGCGCTCATATCTGGCCAGATGTGCCTTTACTCTTGCCACCAGTTCACTGGGGCTGAAGGGTTTGGTCATATAATCATCCGCACCCAGTCCCAAGCCTCGTATTTTGTCAATATCATCCTTCTTCGCACTCACCATCAGAATAGGTGTGTTTTTCACTTCTCTGATTTTTTTACAAATTTCGAATCCGTCCGTATTGGGAAGCATTAGATCTAAAATAAACAAATCAAACTCTTCATGCAGGGCTCTTTGAAGTCCAATTTCTCCTGACGTTTCAATTTCTACTTCAAAACCGCTCAACTCTAAATAGTCTTTTTCCAAATCCGCTATACTGATTTCATCCTCTACTATTAATATCTTGCTCATTAACCGGTACCTCCTGATATTTTCTGATTACAAAGTACATACACGTTCCCGTTCCTTCTTTGCTGGTAGCCCAAATCTTACCGCCATGATCTTCTATGATTTTTCTGACAATGGATAATCCTATGCCGCTTCCTCCTTTTGACGAATTTCTGGAGGAGTCCGCCCTGTAAAAGCGCTCAAATATATGGGGCAAATCTTTTGTCGGTATACCCTTTCCGTTATCTTCTATCTCCACCTGCATAAAATCACCCACATCCTTAATACGAATATTAATAACACCCTTTTTATTACCGATATATTTTACCGAATTACTGATAATATTATTAATAACTCTTTTAATCTGTTCTGCATCGGCTATGATCAAAGTATCCTTATTGGCATAATTGAAATAATGAAGTTCTATATTCTCGGCCTCCAGATCAATACCCACATCGTCCACGCAGTCGTCAAAATATTGGGATACGTTAATTCTATGAAAGGTGTAAGGAATTCTGTTCGTATCTATTTTGGAATAAAAGGTCAGCTCATCAATCAGCTTATCCATGTCTATTGCCTTACTGTAGATGGTTTTAACATACTTATCAATTTTTTCGGGTGTATCCGCAACCCCATCCATAATGCCCTCAACATAGCCTTTAATTGCCGTAATAGGTGTTTTTAAGTCATGTGAGATATTACTGATCAGCTCTTTGTTTTCCTTATCATATTGTATTTTTTCTTCTGCCGATATTTTTAATCTGGCTCTCATCTCTTCGAAATCATGAAACAATTCTCCAATCTCATCATCAGAATTGATATCCAGTGTAAAGTCCAGGTTTCCCTCCTTGATATGCTGGGTCGCTTTTTTTAACTTTTTTAAGGGTGAGGTGATTCCTCTGTAAATCCATGTTGTAAGCATGGCACTTGTAAAAACTAAAATAGCTAACATGGCCACGAACATATCAATAATTAAGGATTTAATCTGAGGTACCAGTAAATCCATTGTGGTTACCACAAACACGGTACCCTGGCTGCTGTCGGCAAACAGGAAATCAACCTGCTTAACCAGTGCCTGTATTTCTCCGCCCATATACAGGCCATTATCCAAATCCGACTCATAAGTTCCGTAAGCCGGCAGCTGGGCCAGCAGACCTTCTTGTGAAACCCCGCCGCCATTATATAAAATATTTCCGTTTTTACGGACAATCAGGTACGAATATTTATTGGTAAGCTCATCATTTACGGATTGTAAATAATTCAAATCTTCCAATTTAGAAGGCTCTTCAGCAGACAGCTCCTTTAGCTTTAAAAATATCTGCTTGGTAATCTTACTTAGCATGTGTATGGTATTGGGCAGTTCCTCATACTCTTCGCTTTCAATATCAAAATGCTCTTCCATGGATTTAATCTGATAAGTTCCTATACCCAGTGATGCAATTATCGTTAACAATAGCGGTAGAATAATAATGGTAAAAAATGCAACAATTAACCTTGTTTTTAGTTTCATAACAGATACCTTCCGTGTCTATTGTTTGTTTTCAAGCATGTTCTGCGTATATGATTTTGGTTTTCATACACATGTGCACGCAGATGCAAATCCACTGTATTTATCCGTATTATAGCACAATGTTATAGTTATATTACGTAAAATAGTCTAAATATTTATAAATATTTCATAAAGTGCCCACTATTTAGCCATGCAGCAAAAAACATACAAAAAGTTGCACAAGCTTGCTTGTAAGCAATTTTATGTATGTTTTTTG
>CAMJWQ010000111.1 GCA_946409475.1 uncultured Lachnospiraceae bacterium | reverse complement strand
CATCATTTTCTTCCCTGCAGCTAATAATAACCTCGATTTCTTCATTATCCGTATTTTTATCAATCCGGACTTTCACCGGTCATCCCCCCTTACTGCTTACTTCAACTATAGTTAATTTCCCTGCTTCTTACAACCTTATATTTCTAAGTGGTAGAAAAGGAGCTACTAAGATACACAAAATTTATGAAGCGGTACGACAAAAAAGGCCGGGCAGCAGGAAGTTTTTTCCCTTAATTACCCGGCCTTCATTTTTTTATTTCATCGGCCTGTTTTGCTCCTTGTTACATCATCCGGTGGACTACAGCTAAGCTAAAGCTGACTTACATAAAATGCTTTTTCTTAAAGAATATAATACAGGTAACAATAACAGCAATACTTAGACCAATTACCATAACATATCCATATTTCCAGGTTAATTCCGGCATATTGGTGAAATTCATCCCATACCATCCGACGATTAAGGTCAGAGGTAAAAATATAGTGGTAATAACGGTAAATAATTTCATGGTACTGTTTAAATTATATTCCAAAACGGCTTCATAGGCCTCACGAAGGTGAATTAAATTGTCCCGCAGCATTTGAATGGTATTGCTATGCCTGGTTGATTTGTCGGTGAATATTTTAAAGTATCTTAAGTTTTTCTCCTCAAATAATTCATTCTCGTTTTCCTGGAGTGCTTCTCCGATATCAATCAGCTGTTCATAATAATTTCTTAACAGCAATAATTCTTTTTTCATATCCAATAATTTTAAATTAAAATCTTTGCCGGGTCTGTTATGCTCAATTCTTTCCTCCATGGAGGTCATCTGCAGCTCATAATTTTCCAGTGCACTGTTATCACCGTACAGCAGGCCTTCAAAAAAACCATAAATGGCTTTTTCCAGGGTCGCGCTTTTGCCTAACAGCCGTTCTGCCACATTTAGAAATACCTCTTTTGTGCTCCGATCTTCATCTATAATCTCCACAACTAAAAATAGATTTTTCCTTATATAAAATGCAAATCTGTCCCGGTTTCCCAATACATTTTGAAAATCCACAATATTGATTAAGCCAAAGCTGTAATCGTCATAAATATCGATACTGTTTCTAAAATTTTTCTTACTTATCCTGCATTCTTTTATGGTAGATTCGGAAAATTCAAATGTTTGAAAATGATTTTCCAGTTCCTCCAGGGTAATATACCCGAAAACCACATTACCGGATTTTACATTTTTCATGGTAAGCGGTTTTTCTATTCCCCTTTTTATATCATAAAAGATGCTGTCTTTATTCTTGGCATCCATTTTTTTATTTTCTTCATTCATATTATCATTCACTTTTCAGGTTTTTTAAAAAAACCGGAAGCTTACTCCTTTTGAGGAAGCTCCGGTTCCATTTATTAATGGTTATTATTTTATTACTATTTTTTAATTATATTACCAGGGACGGAGGTGCATAAACTCTCGCAGCAAGCTCCGCATCCAGCATATACAGGCTTTTCGCGTCCTGTCCGAACAAATCGTATCTTTTGATTAAATCATCCGTATTTTTCTCCTCCTCGCCCTGCTCCTTTACAAACCAATCTAAAAACTGCATTGTCCTAAAGTCCTTTAATGTATACGCTTCCATATAAATTTCATTAATAGAAGCCGTCACTTTGCATTCATGCTCGAAAGCTGCAGCCAGCGGATCCCTAAAGGTCTGATAGGCGGAATTCGGAGCCTTAATATCTTCAAAAAGAACTCTTTCACTGTTATTTTGCAGGTACTTCACAAATAACATGGCATGATCCCTTTCTTCCTGGGTTTGGATATAAAACCAATTGCTGAAGCCATTAAGGTTCCGGTCTTCAAAATATCCATGTATATCTAAATAAACATAAGCGGAATAGAACTCCATATTAACCTGTTTGTTTAATAATGCTGCTAATTTCTTGTCCAACATAATCTTTTACCTCCTTATATAGTTTAATAAGTGTTCCTATTATATCATAGCCCCGGATATTTATCCAGTATTTGGAACACATAGAAAATAATAAATTGAAAGGAAAATATTCTTGAAAGGATACCGTTGCACGGCTAAATAAATATATTAAGAATTCCAATCAATAACCCAATTACCGCACCCAGGTTGACAATGGCATTTAATTCTTTCTTCATTACCGACAATGTCAGATTTTCAACCTCCAGGACATCCATTTCCACAATTTTATTTTCCACAATTTCCTTTACATCAATGACTTTCATAATAGACGCTAATTTATCATTGATGAGATTTTCATATATTTTTACGGCTATTTCACCGATGTCAATATTACTTGCCGCAATTGCACCTTTCATATCCTGTGTATTTTTTTCAGTAATCTGCTGCAGCTCATTCTTCACAACAGGCAGCAGCATTTCCCTCCCATTTTCTTCTATATAGTTATCTATTCCCTCTCCTATGGGAGCAATAAAAGATTCCAACAAGCTATCATTGAGCATAAGTGCGAGGAATCCTCCCTGTACCTTTTCTTTTACGGCCTTAGCAGCCTCTCTTGCTATCTTATCTCCTAATTCCATCCGGGCAGCCCTCTCAAGTATTTTACCGGTAATGGTCTCTTCTAATTTATTTAGCTGCTCTTCGTACCTATCTTTACCCAAATATACGGATACAATCTGTCCTATGGTTTTTTGGTCATTCGTATCCTGGATTAAAAAATGATTGATCTCCTCCTGTATTTTATTTTTTATATCATGAGAGAGCAGGGTCTTCGCCATCACCTCTTCCGACAGCAATGTTCCCCCAACGGCTTCACCAATAGCCTTTGCCAAGCGGTTTTTCCCCTTGGGTATAATACCCGGTGTAAAAGGTAATTGGTATTTTCCTATCATAATCGGTTTCAGCGGCCGAAACAGCATCTTAACGGCTATATAATTGGTGCAGTAACCGATTAAAGCTCCAATAACCGGTCCCGATAATAATTGTATATTCATTGTAACCTCCGTTTGTAAAACAATTTTGCTTTTGTATAAAATTCGATACTTTTATTATGTTAACGTTTAAAATGACCTGTCATTTTTTCAAAATATAGGCTTCATGATTGCCAAGGTTCCATTTGCCATTCCCCGCCGCCAGTTCAAAATGCAGTTTCGCAATACCCAAATCTATCCTTTCATATTCCGTCCTGTCCTTTACGCCGGCTGTTATTTCTTTATCTTTATAAGTAAATAAAACAGGCTGTCTATTCACGGCAGACGGAGCCATCTGCACCGCCCTCATGGCCGGCAGAAACCACTCCGGGACCGGTTCCTCCGCCCGGTATAACTCCTCCGGTCCTTTTGTCTTTCGATGCATCATGGAATAAAGAAGCTTCTCCCGAAAAGCTTTCTGTTCCGGTATATAGCCTATGGTAATGACACAAATAATACATTCATCCTGCAAAACCTCACAAAAACAGCTTTTTTTATCGTAGGTGCCTCCGACCCAACAGGTTCCCAGGCCCAATGCCGTAGCTTCCAATACCAGCAGCTCTCCATAATAGCCAAGCTTTTCCTTTAAATTGGTATCCTCTTTTTTTCCGACCATGGCTATATAATTGGAAACTCCCTGAAACATACCGTAGCTTTTTAAAAATCCCTGAAAGGCTTCGGTATGGTTAACTACCAGCTGCATATGCAGATCAGCCTCTTTATTGTATTTTCCAATACTTTTATTAAGCTTCCTGCCGATTTCCTCTTCCAATGGTTTATTTGTATATACTCTTTGGGAATGTCTGCAGGAAATCGCTTCCGATAAATTCATCTTTTCCCCTTTCCTTTCCATTTATCATTAAGAATCTTTTACATGTTCTTTATCATACTTGCTGCAAATTCTTTCACGTTTTCCATATCATTTTTATCCGGATGGCCTTTAGCAGTTCCCTTATATTGGCCCTTACAGTAAAATATATCATTGCAGACGGGAATATCCTTTTCCTTCAGCAATTTCACTATCTTATTACCAACGGATCTCATTAAGGCAGAGTCACAAAAAACAGCTGCCTTTTTGACTTTATCTTTATCCAGATTTTTAATATAGGCTTTAAGCTTAGGATCCAGTCCGAAGGCATACATAGCACCACCTAAAAACAACAGGTCCGTTTTTTCTTTTATGGGCTTTTCAATTGTTTCCGCTGAAATATGAATAGTCTGTGCAATTGCTTCTGCCAGCTTCCTGGTATTTCCTGTCTGAGAATAATATCTGATCTGAATTTCCATCCCTGTCTCCTTTTCCCTATCCAATTCTATTCCGATTTCCGGAACTGTTCCTAACACCTCAACTGTCTTATATACCATATAATATCAGTTTACTATAAAGGAAACCTATCAATCAATAATAAAAACTTGATACCTGATTATATTTTTATTAAATATTTGTAAATACATCCTTTACCAAATGCTATCCTGCCTTTCATTTCTTTTTTTAAAACCATGACCTCCTCCTGGGAGAGTAATGAAAAAACCTGTATAAATTCATCACCCCAAAAGCATTCCTTTAAAATTTCTTTTAAGTCCCTTAAACTTCTTACATTCTCTTTTACCATATATAATCTGTCTTCCAGGCTTTCACAAGCCTGCATCTTTTCAATCAGAATACGCAATGCTTCATCTTCCATAACCCTGCCGTCTTGAAATTTCTGTTGAAGCTTCATTTTTTGTTTTCTTTTCGGGAATAGAAGAAAGACCTTTTTAATTTTTTTGTAGTACAAAAAATTACTTACTATTTTAGGTAATCCTGTCATGAAATATTCCGACACTTCACTTTGCAGATGTAATTCTTTATCTAACGATAATAACGCATCCTGAAGCTTGCTCTCCAGCTCTTCTTTTGACCTTTCCTGTAACTGTTTTGACAGCATCATAATATCTTCTTCCGTCATAAATAAACCCCCGGCAGGTCTTTTTACCATTATACAGCCCAATGCCTTATAAAGCACTATCTCGCTTATATTAAAATATGCTTCTTCATATTTACCGTTAAATCCTCTCAGGATTTCTTCTACCGATAACGTGGGAAAATGTTTTAAGAAGTCCTGTTCTATTCTTGCGGCTTTTAAATAAGCATATATTAAATCAATACCGGTCAACTCTTCTATTTCCAGGAATAACGGATAATCCAGCGTCAGGAGATGGTTTTTGCCGTCAAATTCGATATCATACCGCAAAAAGAACGCAGGCATGCCCTTCATTACTGTTTCTTCATAACCATGATTGTGATAGGAATGAAAGTCCTTTCTAATTTTTTCAAATAATTCCTCAGCCAGCTTTATTTTCTCCTTCTTCCTGGCCAGGCCCAGGGTAAATGCAGTTTTTACATCCCCTTCCCCCGCCATGATATCCATACCGTTTCCGTTCTCCCCTTCTTCCAAACAATATAACAGAGATTCCATTAGCTGCCTTGCTTTCTCATAGGTAACAGAAGTACTCTCATTATGCGTATACCTGCGAACCCTTTCTTCCAAAAGCGGAAGAACTTCTTCCATCTTATATCGTGTCATCCGTATCCCTCCTGATACCATATCTTATTTCTCTGCTTAGATTCTGTAATACGGTTTCTTCCAAGTATTCCAAAGATCCCATGCATTTTCCGTCAAAATAATGCTTCATATACTCAATAAGCTCATCATCGCTCCATTCATCCAATGATTCATTTTTATAAAGATAAAAAATATCCTGTAAGGATGTGAGCGTTTCTACATAATTATCCTGATCAATAAAAGGAGAATCACAAAATGCATAAATTAACTTGGGTAATATCCCTTCACCAAATTCCACTCTCTGCTGTTCCTTTAAGGCCTCCTGTTTTGCTTGTATTAACTCCAGGGCCTCCTGCTTTGTTATCTGCAATCCGAATTGATTTGTAAAGTCATTACATTCCATTACCTTTTTTAATTGCAGCTGCCGGTTTACCGGTATGATTGAAAAGCTGTCATTATCCATAAAGCATCACCTCATCTTTTAGAATAACTTATTATAGGTCTTACGTTTGCTTATTACAAGACTTGTAAAAAGTGTGATTTTGTGGTAATATAATAGCAGAAAAAGTGAGGAAATTATAAATTTGAATAAGAAGGTTGAAGCTCCTATTCCTTATCATTCAATATAGGAACAGGATGTTTTATGTACAGGATATATAACATTATCTTCTGGCTGCTGCCTTATAGACTATTTTTATCTTTTTCATTTCTTTTATATATAAAGGCACCAGGATTAAATTAGCGGCCACCCATGCCGTAGGATTGGAAAAGCAGATAGCAGCATAGCCAAAATAGGATATGGATGCAAAAGCGACCATACTGCGGGCTATCATCTCAAACAATCCGGCTCCCATGGCCAGAATACTATGCCCCAGTCCCTGCAGGGCATTTCTTAATACCAGCAGGCTTCCCAATGTTACATAAAAGAAGCTGTTATATAATAAAATTTCCCTGATACACTGCCTTATGTAATCATTCATTTCCTCCTGCTTCATAAAGAGCAGGGAGAGAGGCATCGCCGACAGGTTACTTAAAATCACGCCAAACAGAGAACAAACCAAAGAAACAAGTAATGCCTTTCTGACACCCTGGCTGATCCGTTCTATTTTTCCTGCGCCTAAATTTTGTCCGCAATAGGTTGCCATAGTAAGACCCAGGGCTTCCAGAGGCTGCACAATAATCATTTGGATTTTCATCGCCGCATTGACAGCCGCAACCGTATCGGAGCCCAATACATTTACGGCACTTTGAATGATTACGGTGCCGATAGCCGTAATGGAAAACTGGAGTCCCATAGGAATACCGATAATGGCCGACCGTTTAACCGCAGTAAGCTGAAACTTCCATTCTTCCTTTTGAAAACGCAGAATATCATGCTTTTTCTTCATATAAAGGATACATAAGATTCCGGATAAGGC
This sequence comes from uncultured Lachnospiraceae bacterium, assembly GCA_946409475.1. GTDB lineage: Bacteria > Bacillota > Clostridia > Lachnospirales > Lachnospiraceae > CAMJWQ01. The sequence continues at coordinate 2,547 of CAMJWQ010000111.1, read as the reverse complement.
CTGTGAAATCACCGTCGCTATTGCTGTTCCTTCTACTCCCATGGAAAAACCGCACACAAATAAAAGATCCAGGATAACGTTAATGCCTGCGGAAAGAATCAAAAAATAAAGCGGTGTTTTACTGTCTCCTAATGATCTGGAGACATTGGCAGGTAAATTATATAAAATGGCAGCCGGAATACCGCAAAAAATGATAAAAATATAAGTATGGGCATCCTGCATAATATCCTTTGGTGTTTTCATCAAATCTAAAAGCTGTGAAACGCCCAAAGCCGTAGCTACGGTAAGAAGGATTCCGATAATACCGGAAACATAAATTGCGGTTGCTATCATCCTCCGCATATCGGAAAGCTTGCCGGCTCCGAAATACTGCGCTATGGGTATACATAAACCACAGCATAGGCCAATGACAAATCCTATAATTAAAAAATTTAAAGAACCGGTGGAGCCAACGGCTGCAAAGGCATTCTTCCCTACAAACCTCCCTACAATAATACTGTCTGCCATATTATAAAGCTGCTGCAGTACGTTTCCCAGCAAAATGGGAATCGAAAAGTTAATGATGCTTTTCATAACCTTTCCCTTAGTTAAGTCTTTTTCCATATTTCCTCCCTAAAGCAATATCAGGCATGATAGACCAGAAAATGTAAGCTGTGATATTACTTTTTTATAGAATACCAATCAAGTATAGCGCAAATTTTAAAAAAAGCAATGGTTGTTAATATTTCTTTTATTAACAACACATTGCCGTATGTAATCTGCTAATACATTAAATTGATTTTACGATATCAAACAACTCCGGACTGCTAAATCCTTTAAACTATAAGTTTCCAATTACAATCTTTCCATGTCTGCGATAGGAAGGATTGGTAAATACCTTCACGCCGTCCTTCAGCGGGATCTTATCGGTAATAATTTTGGACAGGTCTATATGATCTGATGCTATTAAATCAATCACTCTTTGTGAAACAAAAGGATTGATATAAGAACCTGTAATTGTTAATTCTTTCTTGAATATCTGTTCAAATGCCAGAATCTCCAGCTTTGTATTAGGAGGTGTCAGGCCAAACAGCATAACAGTCCCCCTGTTCGATGCGATATCAATCGCCATCTCCATAGAATCCTTCCGTCCAACACATTCAATTACCGTATCCAAAGAGGGAATCTTATTTTGTTTCAGATAAAGTAAAATATTCTTACTACTTGGATTTATTGTTAAAAAAGCTCCCATTTCTTTTGCCCGTAAAAGCTTATCTTCCATAGGCTCAATAACAATAATTCTGGCAGCGCCTGAGTTATTCGCCAATTCAAAAATAATCTGCCCAATCGAACCAAAACCAATAATGGCAACCGTGTCACCGGAATGAATATTACTACGGTCTATTCCATGCATACAGCAGGATACCGGTTCCATCATAGCCGCATATTCAAAAGGCATATCATCAGGTACCAAATATGCGGCCCTTTCCTTTACGGTACAGTATTCGGCAAATCCGCCGCTGACTGTAGTACCGATTCCTGTCATATTTTCACAGTAATGGACATCACCTCTTAAACAAGGCCGGCATTGCCCGCAATAAATATTAGGGTCTACCGCCACATGATCTCCCACTTTAAATTTTGAAGCTGCAGCCCCTGTCTGCGTAACTATCCCAGCAAATTCATGCCCCATTATTAACGGATAATCATTTTGAAAAGCCCCCTTATCGCCGAAGAACATATGAATATCTGTTCCACAGACACCACAGGCTTTGACCTGAATAACGATTTCGTCCTTTTGCGGTTTCCGGACTTCTACTTCCTGCAGGCTCAACTGTTCTGGTGCTGTTAAGACCAACGCTTTCATTTTCATCTCAAATTATCCTTTCAACTAATATAGATTTTCAAGTACCAATAACCTGCTATTATATAATAAGATTTCCCTGCTATCTTCTGCTTACAAAATCGGCAGCGTACTGTAACGCATCAAAAGTCTTACCATATGCCCAATTAATAAATCCGTGTATCATCCCTTTAAGGATATGATATTCCACTTCAACACCACGGTCCTCTAACCTGGCTGCATACATAAGTCCCTGATCCAAAAGGGGATCGCATTCTGCCGATATAAAGCAAGTCGGAGGAAGTAATGACAAATTCTCGGCAAGTAACGGAGACGCAAGGGGATTTGTTTTATCCCCGGGATTATTGAAATAAAATTCTAAGGGATCGTCCATACAATTATATTCCAAAAAGTATCCTTTCCCATATTTTTTTTCTGAATATGTCTGCTCCTCCTCCATATTCGTAGTCAAAGGATAAAATAAAACCTGTGCTTTCACAGCCGGCCCTTTTCTGTCTCTTGCCATCATGGAAACGGCTGCGGCAAAATTCCCCCCTGAACTGTCGCCGCCCAGACTAATGTCATTTTTATTTCCATAAAATCGGTGGATATTTTCTGAGGTCCAGGTTAAGGCCCCATAAGCGTCCTCTAATCCTGTGGGGAACTTATGCTCCGGTGCAAGACGGTAATCAGGTGAAATAACAATAATATGTCCATAGTACGCC
>CAMJWQ010000110.1 GCA_946409475.1 uncultured Lachnospiraceae bacterium | reverse complement strand
ACCTTACAGGTATGCCCGTTTTTCTTACATACTTTTTTAATAGCCTCAGCCGACATATAAGAATGCGCTATGCCTGTAGCACATGATGTGATGGCAATAATAAACATGATAATCCTTCCTTTCTCTTATTTTTCCATTTCCCTGATCCCGTCTAAAAGCTCTTCATAGTTTTCCACACCGGCAATCAGCTCCTGGAATTCATCCTTTGCCAGATAACCTGATAAAGTGGCCAGAATTCTTAAATGAGAATTGTCCTTTTGGTTATCGACAATAGCCAAAACAAAAATATATTTCACAGGTCCCTCTTCTTCACAGGATCGATATGGAAAACTGTCCTTACATCTGATAAATCCTACCCCTGGTTTGATGACCTCCTTACATTTACCGTGAGGGATGGCGATATATTCCCCCATATAGGTCGGCCCCAATTTTTCTCTGGCATCCAGGGATTCCTTAAAAGCCACTTTGTCTGAAACGACTCCGTTTTCTTCAAATTTTTCAGAAATATACCAAAAGAGCTCTTCTTTATCTTTAAAGGGTTCCGCGTCAACAATCATAAGCTCTTTTAATAATACATCTCCTATTTGTATTCCCTGATTTCCCAAAAAAATCCTTCCTTTCTGTTTCATAAGTAATTCTTCGAAAATTTGCGCGCTTTTTCATTTGAATTATCTTATATAAATTGTAGCAGAGCTCCACATATTTAGATACCCTGCAAAAAGCCTGTTTTTGCACCTTATTTGTGATAATCGTATATTTTTGATACTTATTTGGCCGAATAGTAGTCATACATTGCCATTATTAAAAATACTATCCGTGTTTTCATTGTGTTATCATCCAATATTCCCATTTTTAATTACAGCATATACATCATTTTGCACTAATCAGAGCCTTCTGAAGTGATTGTGCCATTGAAGTAATTAGCAGATAGCTGCTTGTTGCACCCGCATCCAGCACTCCTCTGGAACGTTCTCCCAAACGGCTTGCCCTTCCTATTTTGGCAACCATTCCCTCTGTCTCCTTCCATCCGTTAATGGCAGCACCTTTCATATCCTCCAGAGCATGATAAAAATCCTTTCCCTTTGCCAGTGCTCCTTCATAAGCATCCTTCGCAGGAAGAAGTGTATCCAGCAATGTCTTATCCCCCCGCTTTGCACCTCCGATATCCTGTACGGCCGTAATAGCGTGTTCAAGCATTTCTTCAAAAACCTGTGCGTTAATCTCGTCTTTTACTGCCATAGACATTTCTTCAAAAAATACTCCATATAAGGGTCCCATGGAGCCTCCTATGTCTTCCTGCAATGTTTCTGCCAATATACGGAGTCCTTCCGATAAGCTGCAGCTTTTTCCTTTTAGTTTTTCTTCACACATGGTAAACCCTTTATTCATGTTAATACCATGATCGCCGTCACCTATTTTACCGTCCACTTCGCTTAAAAAATCTTTATTCTTTTGTATTGTCCTTATTAAATCAAGAACCGCAAATCCCGTATCCCTATTTTTAATCATACAAAACTCTCCTATAACTGTTTTAATCCCACACTGTAAGCAGGCGTATCGATACACTCTTTTAATTCTTCATCCAGCTTCATCACCGTCAGGGTTACCCCTTTCATATCTAAAGACGTAAAATAATTACCCACATAGGCTTTATAAATATCTATATTCTTTTCCTTTAAAATTTCCTGTACTTCATTGTACACGATATATTGTTCCATTACAGGTGTCGCTCCAAGTCCGGATAATAATACCACCACCTCATCCCCGGCCTTAAAAGGAAGATCGGGAATGATTATTTCCAGCATTTCTTTTGCTATTTCATCAGCTTTTTTTAAAGGCTCTACCTTAACACCAGGTTCACCGTGGTGTCCGATTCCCACTTCCATGTTCCCATCCTCAATTGTGAAATTTGGATGCCCGACGGCCGGAATGGTACAGGGCGCGACACCTACCCCCACAGATCTGGTATTGTCGATTGCTTTCTGAGCGGCAGCAATAACTCCATTCAAATCGGCGCCCATGGCAGCCTTGGCCCCGCCGATCTTCCACATCAGTACTTCTCCTGCTACCCCGCGGCGCTTTTCCTTCTCTGTTTTGGGCGCAGATGCACAATCATCATTAGCTATGACAGTTTTTACTGAAATCCCCAGCTTCTCAGCACGGCGGATTGCCATTTTTACGTTCATATTATCTCCTGCATAATTGCCGTACAGGCATGCCACACCTTTCCCCGCGTCCGCTTCTGTTATGGCATTTAAAAAGGACTTGGCAGTCGGGGAAGAAAAAATCTGGCCTACGGCTGCCGCATCACACATATTTTTCCCTATGTATCCGATGAATGCCGGCTTATGTCCGGAGCCGCCTCCCGTCACAATACCAACCTTGCCTTCCACAGGCGCATTTACATATTTCAATACCTTCTCATCTTCTGTTTTCGTAACGATATCATGGTTTGCTTTTACAAAGCCCTTCAGCATATCTTCTACAACATAATCAGGATTATTTACTATTTGATTCATAACTTCTTCTCCTTTCTGATCCGGTGCCATACTACTTTCGATATTTACCTTCCACTTCCATGATACGTTCCACTTTTGCGGCGGAGCCGCCTCCCTGAAAGTCACTGGCCAGCCAGATATCCACTAAATATTTTGCCAGTTCTACACCTATAACACGTTCTCCCATACACATAATCTGTGCATTATTACTCTTTCTTGAGCGCTCGGCTGAGAACGGATCGTGGCAGACAGCCGCACGGATTCCCGGAACCTTATTCGCTGTCATCGCCATGCCAATTCCCGTCCCGCATACCAGGATGCCTCTGTCAAATTCGCCGGCAGCTATTGCCTCCGCTACTTTCTGGGCCACATCAGGATAAAGTATGATTTCTCCTTCTTCTGCGCCAAAATCTACAACATCAATGTTTTCCTTTGTTCTTAAATGACCGATGATCTCCATTTTTAAGTGATAGGCAGCTTCATCGCAGCCAACAGCTATTCTCATCTCAACTACCTCCTATAAAGCGCCGGCAATGGCTTTTAAATTTCTTAATCCTTCTATGGCAAGCTCTTCACCCGTCTCTGCAAATTTACGCCAGATAGCGCAGTTACCGGCCAGTTCTTCAAAGCTTGGGTCAAAGGATTCAATAACAAGGGGACCATCATAACCCACTTCGGATACGGCTTTAAAAAATTCCTTAAAAGGAACCAGTCCCGTTCCCGGAATTCCCCTGTCGTTTTCATTTACATGTATGTAACCCAAGTATTCTTTACCGCAGGTTTTTACTGCTCCTGCAAAGCTTTTTTCTTCACGTATCATATGAAAGCAGTCTAAGTGAACCTTTATATTACCCGTTCCCACATCCTTACAGAATGTGACCGCATCCTCTGCCGTATTTAAGAAAAAGGTCTCAAAACGATTTACGCACTCCACACAAATGGTAACATTACCGGCCGCTTTCGCATACTCACCCACTTCTCGCATACACTCCACTCCCCATTGCCACTCCTGTTCCGTACGGGGTTTCCCGGTAATATAACCCCAGCCCGCATAATTGACTCCTCCAAGAATCGGCGAATGTAAATAATTACAGATGTCCACACACTTCTTCATGGCATCCACACCTGCTTTTCTAATGGAGGGATCCGGCGATATGGGATTCGTATCTGCTGTTAAGGTAGTGGTGCAAACGCAATCCATAGCAGTCCTCTTTAATTCTCTCCTTACCGGCTCTGCCGGAAATGTATAGGGATTGGAAATAGCAAAATCGATTACTTCAAATCCGATATCTTTTGCCTTCGCTATGATCCATAAATCTTTTTCACTGAAGCTTTCCGTCCAGATAAAGCTATCTACTCCAAATTTAAAATACATACTCTTCCACCTCTCTGCAAATATTGAAAAAGGTTTTCCGCTAATTAGCGAAAAACCTCGTTTATCTTAGCATTACATGACTCATTCTTATAATTCCGTAATAGCGAAGACTGCCTTAATTGGTTTGTTTTCAAAATTAACCAGCTGGTATTTGGTTCCTGCCGGCAGGAAGAAGGAATCTTCCGGATTTAATACGAAGCTTTCCTGCAGGTCAGTCAGGTTAACGGTTACCGGCCCGTCTATACAATAAAGTGCCGCATCTCCCCTGTGAACATCCGGATCGGAACAACGGGGACCGTATCCGCCTGCCGGGAGAATGAATTCACCAAAATGTCCATAATCGTTACTGGAGATAAATCTCATCAGCATCGGATGCTTAGTTCCGTGGATATTGTTTAATTTTTCGAAATCCCGAATACCATATACCGCACCTGTTTCTCTCGCTTCTTTATAATCCACCGGAGGCCAGCATCCGATATCGTCCGTGCAGCCCTGTCTGGAAATATCGTGAATTTTACCTTTCATGTTGGGAAGTGCAGCATTATTCGGTCCTTTATAAAACTTGGTTTCTTCATCTGTCGGAATTACGGCAGGCGGAATTTCCTCACTCCATGCCTTTGGTGTTATAAAGTAAAGGATTCTTGCCTTTTTATCGGAAAAGTTATGACAGCAATGCCAGGCTCCTTCCGGCATCCAGAGGCCTTCGCCGCTCTCCAGATAGGCAAATTGACCGTTACCGCTTCTTTGCACTACGGGTCCGTCAAGTATGTAATAGGTTTCGTCACCCGGATGTATGTCTAATGGTAAAAATACACCGCCCGGACACAATTCATAAATGCCAAGCATAAAGGTATCGGTCGTCACTATGGTAAAGGTATTGTCAGATGTAAATGCGTCATTTGGCGGATATAAAGCAGTGGAATAGTCCTGTTTCCGAATCAGCATGGGCTTCTTATCATTCGGTGGAAACGGGAATTTTTCTAAAATATCTACTAATTTTGCCATATAAAATCTCCTTTTTAAATTAAATTATTGTTGAATTATTATAATTACAAAGCTTCCAGTTTTTATTTTCCGTTCTTAAAAGCCTTCAGTACATCTTTCGCATATTCCTTCATAAACCTGTAAGCTTCTTCCTGTAATTCATGATATGGAATTTTACCCTTTGTTTCCGCCACTCTGTCCGCAACAAATTTTGTAGTGGCTTTTGCCATATAAGAATAGTAATTCACTTTTGAGCATCCGGCCGTTATGGCATCCTGTACCTGCGAGAATTCCACTCCCGAAGCGCCATGCATAACCACACGGCATTCCTTCGGCATCGCACCCCGGATCGCTTTTACTCTTTCAATATCCAGAACAGGCGGTTCCGCATAGATTCCATGCATGGTTCCAAAGCAAACTGCCAGCGCATCGCACCCTGTTTCTTCTGCAAACGCTCTTGCTTCCTCCGGATCTGTGAAAAATTTCTTAATATCTTCATTAGTCAGTACTCTGCTTTCCGCATCCCCGTGACTGTCTTCCTCTGTGGATGCCATTACGCCAAGCTCTGCTTCCACGGTAATTCCGGCCGCATGTGCTATCTGAACAAATTTTTTCACCCTGGAAACATTTTCCTCAAAGGGTAATGCACTGCAATCATACATAATGGAAGGAAATCCGACCCGGATTGCTCTTAATACGAATTCATAATCACTTCCATGATCTAAATGCACACATACGGGAACGGATGCCTCTTTAGCATATTTCATCATCTCAGGCCCAATTCTTTCAATAGGTATCAGGGAATCATGTACCTGAGCATGGTCTATAATAACCGGTGTATTTAATTCCTCCGCAGCTCCGATAACGGCGCGGATGGTTTCTACATTTGGCGTGTTAATGCAGGGAATGGCATACTGTTCCCTTTCCGCTATTGCTAAAATTTCTTTCATGTTAACTAACATATTACATCCTCCTTTTAGTAAAATTGTATAGAAAATCTATTGATTTACTTCTTATATTCATCATAACGAATTTGAAAACATAAGTATATACACCATAATTCCATATTTTGCACAGTATTTTCTTAATTCGGGCAATAATTGAGTTTATTATTTTCAATTTCCTCCTAAAAAACAAAAAAAAACACTTTAACAGCTGTTAATACTGTTAAAATGCTTTTAAAATTTTACTAGTGTACTGGCTATCAATAAGCAATATTAAGACTTTATTCTTGTAATGTACTCATAAATTTGCGTATTTGTTTCAGCCGATTTCATTTGCTGCAATAGCTCATGGTTCTCCATTAATTCATACATAAAGTGAAATAATACTTTTACCTTTAACGGCTCCTTATACTTGATGGCAATTAAAAATATTAATTTTACCCTTTCATCCTGATTCCATCTTATGCGGTGTCTGACCTTCGCTATCACAATCCGGTTCTTAATAACGTATTCCTGGTAATGATGAGGTACGGCAATTTCATTTCCTATTGAAGTCGGGCAGAATTTTTCACGCTCAAGAACTCTGCCGCAATACCCGTCCTCTACGCTTCCTTCCGCTTTTAAAAGCTCCGCCATTTTATATATGGCATCTTCTTTTGTCGGTGCCTGTAAATCCGGGATAATTAAGCTCTCTGAAAAAACCTCCTCAACAATTTCCTGCAGTAATTTAACCTGATACCTCCATTCCATATTATCTATTCCCTTTTGAATACAATCCATATCCTTTTTACTAATATGTTTTGTAATCTCAATTACCGTATCCGCATCATCTTTAAAGGGTACGGTAGCGATAACAAGTGCATCCCCTGCCAACTTGGGATCGAAATCCTTAAAATAAATATTTTTAATAATATTTAATTTCGGTATGGTTTCCTCAATTTTTACTTTTTGATAAAGTGCTGTGTGGCGGTTTGTTCCATGCACCAAAACAGCCGGTATTCTATTTTTTATATCACTGATACAATTGTGAATCAATAATACGATCCAGGCCACATCATCTTGTCTGAATCGGCATCCGATTCTGTTTTCCACTTCATTAAGATTGGTCATACAAATGCCATACAGTGGGGAAAGCTGCTTCTGTATATCCCTGTACAATTCACTCCAATCCAAAATTTGAAAAGCTTCACGAATTTTAACACGCATAAAAGCAATACTTAATTCTTTGATCAATTCTTCATCTATGCTTAATACTTTTGTTCCGATAATCTCCTCGATACCCAATAAGAAATCAATAACGGTTTCCTTAAAATCATCATTGCTCTGCACCTCCGTATCGTTGCAGGTAGATGCCACAAACAACCTGGCTGCCAGGTACTGTGCCTCCGCAGTGTACCCTTTTTTATTGGCAGGAAGAATCTGATTTACGATTTTTTCCGCAACCTGGAGATACTCACTGCTGATATAGACCATTTCTTCCTGACGGACTATTTTTTGAATTTTATTTCCTAATCTTACTCTTTCCAGGGTTATGGCAAGGTATTCCAATAATCTGCCAAAAGAGATATCCACAAATTGGATGCCCAGTATCTGCTCTCCCTGCCGCAGCTGCTGTTGAATGACAGCCAGATCCTTTCCGGAATAGGTATTGGACAGGTACGTGTAGGCCTTCTTGCTTATTCTCTTATCCATTCCCCCCGTATCCTCCAGAAGGATATCTTTATTCCAATTCCAATATTTTGAATTATTGCACTCAATCATTGACTGGCGAATGTTAAATTCATTTCCTTCCAGAATAATCCCCTGATTTCTGACCCGTTTTATCTTGACATGAAATTTTTTTAATTCCCTGTCAATCTGTACCAAATCCTTTTGGATGGTATTTCTGCTGACTGCCAACTCATCCGCAAATAATTGGATGGTATAATTGGCCCGGTACAAAAAGAGTGTTTCCAGTATATATTCTTTTCGATAAGTATAAAATTCCGAAGTTCTGCTGACTTCTTCATCTAAAGCCTGAATGATTTCCTGCCTTTGTTCCTGCGTCGCATCCAAATAAAATCCCTTTTTCGGAATGCTCTGTAATGTCACATGGAATTTTTCAAGCTCCTGCTTCACCTGTGATAAATTATGCTTAATATTACTGGCAGAAATACCCGTTAAGTCTGCCAATGAATTTGCCGTTATGTAGCCCTCTACATCTACAATACTTCGTATGACCTTCTCACTTATAATATCCATGAATATCCTTCCTCACATTTTTGCTCTCCCCTGTTTCATTGTATCAATAATAATACAATCATTCTTCCAATCCTCTGTGCCACCGGCAATTCTTACGGCAGAATTTACCTTTACATTTATCCTTGCAGATAATTTTTTCAGAGCCGCAATCCGGACAGATATATTGGCCGTTTCTTATTAGCTCCAGATTTTCAAAGCTTTCCTTCCATTCCTTCCCGCATGACAGACATGCAATTGAGCAGATATTTCGCGTGAAATTTCCGCCTTCTATATGGATCATTTTCCCATTAATCAAGCAATCCGCCACTTTTTCTCTTGCCGATAATAAAATGCGCTGAAAGGTGGGTCTGGATACCTCCATTTTTTCCGCACATTCCCCCTGCTCCAGGCCCTCTAAATCTTTCAGCCTTATCGCCTCCAGTTCTTCCAGCTTTAAAATATTTTCTGATAATTCCTCCACTTCCGTTTCAGAAGGGATAAAATAAGGTATGGAGGGAATATGCTCTATTTTTCTCCATTTGGTCGGTCTTGCCATAAAATTACTCCTTAATCTATTCTTTATCGTCCTGCCATTACATGTAACTAATACAATAGTAACTGATAATGGAACATATGACAATATACCATACTCTTTTCAGCGGCTCACCGTTTTCGCTGTCTGTGATAATTGACACGCCTCCATGCAGGCTCATATTTATCTTTATACAAATTAAGACTGTCTTCAGGCATGAAAACAGTCTTTACAAACAATTATCTCAAATAATCTCTATGCTATTCCCCGTATTATTATAAAGAAATTTATCTTTACACTCCTTACTGAAATATCGGATACCTGCCTCTCCCGTACAATGGGAGACGGCTATCAATTGAAGGTCCAGGTCTTTAAATGCACATAGCGTCTTCTTTAATCTTATTTCATCCGCATCAATCAAATGGGTCCCCCCCACAACTGCAAAAACAGGCATCCTCACTCTTTCTGTGATTGTTTGTAAAATGGTAACCACTCCTACATGAGAGCATCCGATCACTGCCACCAGGCCCTTTTCCGTTTTGATGCCCAGAACGATTTCATCCTGAAAGTCATCCGGCAGATAAGCATCCCCCTTTTTTATATAAAAAGAATCCTTTCCCTTTTCAAAATCTGTTTTATTGTTAAAATTATGAAAGAGCATGATATTATCCGTTATATACAAGATATCCTGGTCCAGTTTAATCAAATCTATCTTACCGCAGAGCAGAAGCTCCTCGTCAAATGCATTACCTATGTATTTAAATTTATCTTTTGTTTTTTTATATTTGGAATTAAAAAATTCCGCCCCTACAATAACAGGTGGTACCTTTTCTATAGCCTGCAGCAGTTTCATAAATCCGCCGCTGTGATCATAATGACCGTGACTGATAACGATATAATCTAAGATATTCAGATTCTTATGTAAATGAGCCGCATTTTGAATAAAGCTTCCGCTCTGCCCCGTATCAAACAAAAGAC